>NZ_LOFI01000025.1:0-215376 GCF_001469195.1 Pseudoalteromonas sp. 10-33
CCCAATAGTTGGACAATCCAATTACTGGGGGTCTTTTTATGTCCAAGTACAAAAGAATATTTAAGTTAAAGCTCGCACAACTTGCTGAGCAGGAAAACTCTGAAGCATTAAGTAGAAAGTACAATATTAGCGCTCGGCTTATTCGTTATTGGTTTCAGGTCTACCTGCTTAATGGGTCAAAGAGTTTTATCCATAAACAGTTACCTTATTCAGGCGGGTTCAAAATTCATGTGCTCGAGACGATGGAAATTAATGATTGGTCTTTGGGTTATACTAGCGCCTATTTCGACTTATCATCCCCAGGTATTTTATTTCAATGGCAAAAGCTTTATGCTCACGGGGGTATAACCCGACTAAAACCAAAGAAAAAAGGTAGGCCTCGCGTGACGAATCATTCTTCAACTCCTAAACCATCAGCAGACATGTCTGAAAAAGAGCTCAGGGAAGAATTGGATTATCTACGTGCAGAGAACGCAGTCTTAAAAAAGTTAGAAGCCTTGGCTCAGGCCAGAAAGAAAAAAGCAAAGACAAAACGATAGTTGTCGAAGAGCTCAAGGCAAAATACAGCTTACAACACTTATTAAAGGTCACAGGGCTTCCCAAGAGTGTGTATTATTACCATCGTAATACACTGGTTCAGCCCTGTTCCAACACTGACTTATGCGAAAGAATACGTGATATCTATTACAAGCACAAAGGACGATACGGCTACCGTAGGGTAACTTGCACGCTAAGAGCAATGGGTTTGGTGGTTAATCATAAGCGCGTGCAACGCTTGATGGGCAAACTTGGCTTGAAATCAAAAGTCAGACCTAAACGCTACACCTCTTACAAAGGTGAAGTCGGTAGAATCGCTGAAAATGTTCTCAAACGTGAATTTACGGCAAAGAAGCCCAATCAAAAATGGGTGACCGATGTCACTGAATTTAAAGTCAATGGAGAAAAGGTATACCTGTCACCGGTAATAGACCTATTTAACCAAGAAGTGGTCAGCTATGAGGTAAGGACATCTGTCACGCTACCACTAGTGACTGACATGCTTAAAGCCGCAACAGCAAAGCTGTTGAAGCATGAGAGACCACTCATCCACTCAGACCAAGGTTGGCAATATCAAAATAAACGATATCAACAACACCTGAAAAAGCATGGGCTAATTCAAAGTATGTCTCGAAAAGGAAACTGCTTAGACAATGCCGTTGCAGAAAACTTCTTCGGCATATTAAAAACTGAGATGTATCACAATGAGACGTTCAAGGACGCAAATGAACTCATTGAAAACATCAAAGAATACATCGATTATTACAACAACGAACGCATTAAGCTAAAAGGCCTGAGTCCGATACAATATCGAAATCAGGCCTTGGTTGCCGCTTAGAAATGAGTCCAACTTATTGGGGTCACTTCATTTATATGCGGTTTTTTTGTGCCATACATAGGCTAAATAACAGACTTATAAGCGAACTTAATTCGCACTTAAATGTTGCTCTATCATGTTACGGTCTTTTTCAGGCATGTTTTCCACAACTAAATTAAACGAGTTATCAATCATGCGTTCAATTTCACCTTGGGGAATTGACCCGTCTAAAATAACCGTATTCCATAAACGTTTATTCATGTGGTAACCAGGGATAACCGCGGGGAAAATATCGCGTAATGAAAGTGCTTCATCAGGATCGCACTTTAAATTTAGCCACCAAATTACTTCACCGTTTTCGTTTGTTTCACCATCGTTACCAACAGCAAGGGTGGCGAACATTTTATGATTCACTTTGTAAACATCAACCTCTTGAGCAAATGGCTTTGTAACCAACACAAGCGGCTTTTTGATTAAATACTCATGTACTTTTATTTGATCCATGATCCATTCCTTGAAGTCATACTAGGTAGATACACCATAGCAGTTTTTTAATGAATTGATTATATGTATTTTAGTATAAATAGAGATTTTACAAGTCAATACAAGGTATAAGCCTATTTAGCTCACTTTATTGTTGAACAAAGTTGAGTTCGTGGTATGTTTCTGGCAATCAAAAAATAATAGGATTTACACATGCCAAAGGCGAGTGATGTTAAAAAAGGCACAGCTATTGAATTTAATGGTCGTGTATTAGTAGTAAAAGATATTGTACGTTCTGTTCCTCAAGGCCGTGCTGGTGGAAGCTTATACCGTATGCGTTTATACGATGTAGTAACCGGCGGTAAAGTTGATGAAACGTTTAAAGACAGCGATATGCTAACGCTTGCTGATTTAATTCGTCGTGAAGCTATGCTGTCGTACATAGACGGTGATGAATACGTATTTATGGATAGCGAAGACTACACGCCGTATAACTTAAACAAAGACGCGATTAGTGAAGAAATTTTGTTCATTAATGAAGAAACCCAGGGTGTGCACGTTATTGTCATTGATGGAGCGCCAGTAGGGCTCGATTTACCTTCAAGCGTTGAGCTTGTTGTTGAAGAAACCGATCCTTCTATTAAGGGCGCTTCAGCCAGTGCTCGTTCAAAACCAGCACGTATGTCTACAGGGCTGAATATATCTGTTCCTGAGCATATTTCAACGGGCGATCGCATTCGTATCAATACGGTTGAAAACAAGTTTATGGGGCGTGCTGAAAAGTAGCGCTTATCAAGTTATTAATTAAATTAAAAAGCTGCGCTCTCAATAGGGTCTGTTGATCTTTTAGGGGGCTATTTACGCTTTGTTGCCTACATGGATGTAGGTAAGCGGCACGAGCAGAATGCGAAAGCTTCACTCAGTTTTTACTTATTCTTATATGGATGTAAGCCAGTAGAATAACGCAGTAGCCCACTAGGTTACACACCTCGCGTCGCGATTAAATCCTCCAAGTTTCAACAAACTTCAATTCGTAAAGGTCAATAGACCCTAAAAACGCGGCTCTTTTGCTAAAGGCGTATTGCTTTAAATTTAATCGAAGAAACGTTAAACTGCGCGCCTTAATTTAATTGGCGAGGGTATGTGGTTTTGTGGTTGGTTTTACTCAGTAGTTTGTTTATTTCACTCATGTACTTAAACACTATAAAAAAAGGCATGCCTGTAAAGCGCTGGCTTTTACTCAGTGCGCTGTTTGGTCCACTGGCTTGGTGTTTGTTTAACGTGCACTACAGGCGAGCCTTGCTGCGTAACGTGGGTGTTAAAGCGTGCATATGGCGCCCTTAATTAAGAGACGTTACATTGCTTGCTTTAGATCTTATTAAGCTTGGTGTTGCTTTACTTTGTTGTTGTTTTAAAAACTCTGTGAATTCGTCTTTTGATAACGGTTTTGAGTAGTAATAGCCTTGCACCGTCTCGCAGTTAAGTGCTTTTAAAGTATCTATTTGATATGCTTGTTCAACACCTTCTGCAACCACATGCAAGTCTAGGTTTTGCGCTATTGTTACAATTGAATCGACCATATTGCGCCCGCGTTCATTTTTCATGTCATCAATAAACGCTTTATCTACTTTAAGTGTATTAAGCGGAAACTGCTTTAAATAAGCTAAAGAAGAGTACCCTGTACCAAAGTCATCCATGGCTAAATGTATACCTCTTGCGCTTAGTGAACGCATAATGTTAATGGCTTCATTTGGATCGTCCATTACTGTGCCTTCGGTAATTTCTAACTCTAAAAAGTACGATGGCAATGCATTTTTTTGCAAAATAATATCTATACGCGACGTTAAATCGGGGAGGCTAAATTGTTTAGCAGACAAGTTAACAGCAACGCGCCCATTAAACAGCCCATCGTCCAGCCATTTTTTTACATCTCGACAGGCTTTGTTTAAAACAACTTCACCAATATCTATTATTTGACCTGTTTCTTCAGCAATAGGAATAAAAACACCTGGGCTTATAATGCCTTTTTTAGGTGTAATAAAGCGTACTAATGCTTCCATACCGGTTAGTTTACCGGTTCGTATATTCATTTTTGGTTGATAATAAACTTCAAAGTGGTCTTCTTTTAAACCAAAACGCATTAGGTTTTCTATTTGTAAACGTTTAACAGCTTGGCGGTTCATGGTGTCGTTGAAAAACAGGTAGCTATTACCTTTCTTTTTCGCGTGGTACATAGCGGTATCGGCATTTTTAAGTAATACCTCAGGGGTGTTTCCATCTTCAGGGAATAGCACAATACCAACGCTTGAGGTAATGGCCAGCTCATGTCCTGCCATTTTAAATGGGGTCGAAATAGCGGCTAAAAACTGTTTTGCAGTGCGAGTTATGACATGAATGTCGTTTGTATTTGACATAACAAGCGCAAATTCATCGCCTCCTAAACGATAAAATACATCGTTTTCACGGGTGAGCTTATTTAATCGCATAGCGAGTTTAGCTAATAAGCTATCACCAAGTTGATGGCCTAATGAGTCATTTATTTTTTTAAAATTATCTAAATCAAAAACCAGTAATGCGTGATGGGCGTCTTGTTTGACTAGTTTATGTAAGTTAGTAAAAAATAAATTACGGTTAGGCAGGCTCGTGGTACGGTCGCGGTTTGATAAATTGTGTAATTGCGATTCTGCTTTTTTACGTTCTGTTAAGTCGGAATAAACAACCACGTAGTTAGTAATTTGGTTTTGCTCGTTTTTAATTTCATCAATCGATATTTCTATTGGCAGCAATACACGCTCATTATTGCGCAGTTTAATTTCTTGTTGAATATGCTCAGTTTGGCGCACTACATCGATAATGTTTTCAACGTAACTTGTATCGTATCCAGGCAAATTAAAACCTTTATTTAGGTATTGTTCGCGCATACCCCCAAATAACGTTAAAAAACTGGGATTTATATCGACTAATTTAAAGTTCTTATCGTAAATTGCTAGCGCATCTGTAAACGATTCAACACATTTTGCAAACAAATTTAATCGCTCTTCGGTTGATTTTAACTGTGAGATGTCGCGTACTGTTCCTGTCATTCTTAGTGGGGCTAGGTTTGCATCTTTTTCGATAACCTTGCCGCGGTCCAGTACCCAATGCCATTTACCAAAAGTATCTTTAATTCTGTATGTTGCTTCAAAGAACACGCTTTGCTCGGCAAAATGTTTTTTTAGTAGGTGCTCAACATGTGGAATATCTTGCGGGTGTATAAGGCCTTTATTTGGTGGGAAACCCATAATAGTAGGGGAGTTCATCATATATTTATCGTTAATACGAATAACTTCACCCGTTTTTATGTTCCAATCCCACAGGGTATCACCACTGCCTTCTACAGTACTTTTTAAGCGCTTTTCAGACAAACGAAGCTGGCGGCGAGAACGCCTCAGTTTGTATATCACAAATAACAGGTACGGAAGAACGAGCGCTATAATAGCGCTTGAGAAAAAGAGTATGGTATCTGAATTGTATTTAAATGAAGACTCAAAGGCGAAAAGATCAAATGAGTAAGCAAGTAATACAACTGACAAGCTTAGTTTTATTTTTTTTATTATCATTTTTTATTACTTCTAATTTACAAATGATAATTTAAAACAAGCTAAACCCAGAGTCAAAGAGAATGCGAGTAAACGGGTGTTTTTTGAGATTTATTAACTTTAGCGTTACTTAATAGCTCATATCTTGGTCTGTCTTCAGTAAAAAGTACCAGCGCATAATCTTTAATTTCTTGTAAAGTCAGCATATTTAATGCCGAAAGTAATCGTTTTTGCATATCAAAATTATGATCTCTATTACCTATGGCAAGCCACAAACGTTGTGAACGCAAACGTAAGTTTTTATCTTTTTCTGCAATGTGCGTTTTTAAACCATGCTTTTGTTGCTGCCAGCTTTGCTCGTCTAATCCACCAATATTACTCAAGTATTGATTTACAAAGTGAGTATGGCGATGCAATAAAGTTTTTGCGTCAAATTTAGGGGACTGTATATAAAAGGCAATTCCTGCTCGGGTGTTAAAAGGTGCGTAACCCGCACCAACTAAATAGCCTAACTGCTGTGTTGTGCGTAATTCGTTAAAGTAGTCTTGGTTCATCAAATGATTTAATGCCATCATTTTAACTTTTTCGTTTACGTCATCGGTTTGAGCCTGGTAATACACCACCATAGCGTGATCATTACACGGTAACTCAATTTCATAGCGTGTTGCTTTTTTAATTTCAAATAAAGGGCGCCTTAAATCGTCAATTGTTGCAGTGTGACGTAAGTGAACGGCCACCTTTTTTTGAAATTCAATAGCGTGGTTTTCTTGCCAGTTACCGTGTAAGAACGACTCAACATGTAATGCTTTAAAAAAGTCTTGTCTAAATTCATTAAACTGCTGAAAACTGGTTGTTTTTAAAGCTGCGGCAAGTTCGTTAGGCTGAGGGTTCCAAGGCATTATTTTAGCACCTAAAATACTAAATAATTCGCTAACAGGCTTATTTTGATTGCTATTACGCCAATGCCTTACTAATTGTTTTTTGTATTCAGCAAAGCGTCTGGCACATATATCTACATTAAATAACGCGTCGAGTAGCTCATCTACCAACTCCAGTTGGCTCGACGATAATCCAGCGGTGTGAAGTGTTAGCCCGCCTTGATGGGATGTTAAATGATAACTAAGCCCTGCAAGCTCAGCAGGGTAAAACTGCTCGCCAACACTGTCCATAAATAAATCGCTAAATAGGCGAGTTAAGGCCATGTGCTTTACGTCTTTTACAGCAAAGTGAGAGTCCATGGCTAAATAAAAGTGGCCTTTAGCTACTCTAAAAGTGTTGTCTTGTTTAAACCAAAAATCAAAACCCGGTTTTTTAACTAAAAGAGTAGGTTGGTTTTGAGGCTTTTCTACATCAAAAAGCTCAACATTTTTAGTTAAATATGGATTAGCCGTGGGTAACAGCATATTTTTAAGAGGTTTGTTAATGTCGCTAAGTGCGTCAAGCCAGCTAGGCGATACCTTTTCTACTTTGTAAGGTGTGTTGTACCACGCTGTTTTATGTTCAGGCTCTACATCAGGATGTATAAGTACAATGCGCATATTGTTGGGTTTTAACCATTGCATCGCCATGTCGTGCGTTGCCTTTTTAAAGCCTTCCATTAGGTAGTCACCCTGCACATAATTACATTCGTCGTAATGCTGCATATTTATGCTTAAACTACTTACCCAATCAATAAGGCGTGATTTTTCTTGGTTATCAAATGCTATTTGTAATAGGTTTTTTTTATCTTGGTACAGGCGTGGTAATTTTTCTGTGTTGTTATTTATTAAGCAAATGTACTCAAAGAGCATTTCGATAATGTCTTCAAAGTATTCAATGCCCTCATCGGTTAGAGCCATACTTATATTAAAATCTTTAAAGTTACTGCCGTTAATGCCACCACCCGCAGAAAGGGCGTTTATCCAACCTTGTTCTTTTAAAATAGAGTACAGTGAACCTTGTCCTTCATAGCCAAGTAAATGCGCGATAAAACTCACTGTTTTGTGGCGGTAAAAGTCATCAATATTGGGCATGGCAAAACTTACTATCAGCTTTTGCATGTGCTTATGTGGCTCTATATGTAAAATTTTCCCTAGGTCTTGCTCTCTGTAAAGGGGTTCGTTGATCTCGGGTTTTACAGCCTTTTTATTGCCAATAATGTCGTTAAAGTATTTGTTTGCCCAGGTTTGAAGTGTGTCTAACTCTTCATTTGCACATATAACCAGTGTCATCCACTGGGCTTGATAGTGATCATTAAAAAAGTCGCGAAGTTCGTCGCTAATACAGCGTTCTCTGTCTGCTAATGTTTGCAGGTTACCAACAGAGAATTTAGCAAAAGGGTGCGATGGGTTAACGGTTTCTTTATGGGCCTGATAAATACGGCGTGCATCGTCTTTAATTTTTAGTTTAAATTCAGCTTCTATGGCATTGCGTTCTTTTTCTGTTTCTGTGGCGCTTAACAAGGGGGCAATAAAAAAACGGCTAAATTGTAATAAAGCATGTTTAAATTCTTGATTGTTTATATCAAAAAAATAGCAACTATGTTCTGTACCCGTCCATGCATTGGTATTACCGCCAGCTTGAGAAACAAAATTATTAAAACTGCCTGAGTCTGGAAATTGATCTGTGCCTAAAAAAAGCATGTGTTCTAAAAAGTGAGCAAGGCCTTGCCTGTCAGAGGGATCGTCAAAGTGGCCCGCGTTTACAGCCATTGATGCCGCGGCTTTAGTCGAATCTTTATCTTGCACAATCAGCACTTTTAGACCATTGTCCAGTGTAAGGGCGCGGTATGCTCTATTATCATTGCGGCTGATATTCAAATGATGCTCCTGAAACTAAATATTTACTAGATAACAATAGAGGATAACTTCAGGGTAGCGAGAATATGCTAAAAGATTTACCTGAATGTCTTGAAAGAACTATTTTTAGAAAAAATAACTTTATGTTGTTAATATAGCTGACAAGTGAGCAAACTGGCTACTGTTTATATTCTTAAATCGGTTGATTTTTTATGAAAACAATCTTAATAATGCGTCACGGCGAAGCGGCCCCTATGCAGGCTGACGATGCGGCAAGAAATTTAACCCAAGTGGGTCATTTAGAAGCAAAAAAAATGGGGCTATGGCTTGCCAAAAACTTTTCTCCAGACGCGCTGTTAGTTAGCCCTTACACACGCGCTCAGCAAACTGCAAATGGAGTGGCTGAAACTATAACGTTTAAATACAGTGAAACGTGTAACGATGTCATCCCAGAAGGCAAACCCCATGTTGCTGCCGATTACCTTGAAACATTAATACAAATGCACCCAGAGTGTAATTGCTGGTTAGTTGTGGCTCACATGCCAATAGTGAGTTATTTGGTTGATCAGCTTTGTCCTGGAAACATGCCTATATTTAACACGGGTGCTGTGGCTGTCATACATTACAATGATGATACTCACCGCAGCGAATATATAAGTATAAACGCCCCTGCTGATTTATAAATAACGAGAATAATATGACGATTGAACGCCTTCAAACCGGTGCCCGAATGAGCCGTATAGTAAAACACAATGGCACTGTTTATTTGTGTGGGCAAGTATGTGCTGATGCTGAAAAAGACATAACAGAGCAAACGCAAACCATGCTTGATAAAGTAGAAGCGTTATTAGATGAAGCGGGTAGTTCAAAACAGCACATGTTAAGCGCAACAATTTATTTGAAAAGCATGCAACACTTTGCACAAATGAATGCCGTATGGGATGCGTGGGTTCCACAAGGACACGCACCAGCACGTGCATGTGTACAAGCTAAAATGGCGCGCGATGCGCTATTGGTCGAAATTTCGGTAGTGGCAGCGCTAAAGGACTAAATTTGTATGAGCATAGCGCGGGTGGTACTTATAACAGGCTCTAGCCGAGGGATTGGTGCTGCTACCGCCGTTTACTTTGCTCGCCACGGATATGATGTATGTATTAACTATAAGACTGATTTAGTTAAAGCAGAACAGGTTGCCGATAAAATAAGACGTTTTGGCGTAAGGGCCGAACTAGTAAAAGCCGATGTGTCTCAAGAAAGTGATGTTAGCGATTTATTTTCACGTATAGATAGAGTATTTGGCCGGCTCGACGTGCTTGTAAATAATGCCGGTGTGCTTAAACCGCAAATGCCGCTGCTAAACATGGACGCTGAGCGAATTAACCAATTACTCACTACAAATATTACCAGTGCATTTATATGCAGCCGAGAAGCTATTAAGCGAATGTTACCCGGCAGTAGTATTGTTAATGTGTCATCGGTAGCGGCTAAAACTGGGTCACCAAATGAATACATTGATTATGCAGCCACAAAAGGTGCGATTGATACGTTGACTATGGGTCTTGCTAAAGAGGTTGGTTGCAAAGGGATACGTGTTAATTGTGTTAGGCCTGGCCTTATTTATACTGATATGCACACAGATGGCGGAGAAGAGGGGCGAGTAGAGCGGCTTAAAAGTAATCTTCCTCTGCGTAGGGGTGGGCAACCTGAAGAAGTGGCTGCTGCAATCTATTTTTTAGCCTCAGACTCTGCCTCATTTACTACTGGCGCTTTTATTGATGTAGCTGGTGGCTTATAAATTAAAGTAAAACCGCCAACCAAAACGACAAACTAACTACACTTAAAATAGTTGATAGCACCACAGCTCCAGCAAGCGTTGCTTCATGCTGTTTAATTTGGCTGGCTATTAAATAAGCATTCACGCCAACAGGTGAGGCACTTAATAAAACAAGTACGGTAAGTATTTGAGGGTCGAGCTTAAATAAATACGACCCAATTATTAATACGCCTGCGGGGAGTATTATAATTTTTAAAATAGATGCAAGTAAGGCAGGTTGCCAGTTTGCTGCTATTTTATAAAACGCTAAGTTTGCACCCAATACAAATAGCGCACAGGCAATGGCGGGGGTCGCTAATAATGCCAAACTATCCGTTAAGTTTTTAAATAGTTCAACCCCAGATATATTAATGATTAAGCCACAACCAATACTCAAAACAATAGGGTTTAGCACCATGCTTTTACCAAATTGTAGCCACGAGAACGAACTGCTATTGCCTTTTGCCCCAATTAAATAGGTCAGTGCAAATAATAAAGTACTATGAAACGTGATGATCATAAAAGCAATTGCAATCATCTCTTTGCCTAAGGACGCAATTATAATTGGGATGCCTACCAACACCATATTGGAGTAACTAGCAGCAAGGCCAAATACGCCATGCTTTTGGTAGTTTTTTGGACGTTTTTTATTTAAATAATACCGATCAACTAAAATACCTAACCCAAAAACACATAGCACTGGAATATAAAAGCTTAAAAACGCAGAAAGACTAATGCTTTGTTTTAAGTCTATTTGCGACATATTCAATAACAAAAAAGCCGGTAAACTTATATAAAATGTGAATTTACTTAGGCCTGCAATGTGCTGTTTGTCAAAAAACGAGAGTCGGCAACAGCTATAACCCAATGCGACAATGAATATAAGTGGAAAAATAATAGAAACAATATGCACGTAATTACTTCCTAGTAATGTGTTGGGTTAGCGTCTAAATTCATCGCTTTGTGGTAAGTTTATCAAAATAAGTACCGCGCCTTTACCACCGTATTCAAGTGGCGCCTGATGCATTGCAATAACGTCTGGATGCTGAACTAGGTACTGAGGAATTTTATGTTTAAGTATCCCTCCACCAATTCCGTGCACTACGCATGCGCAGTAATAATGTTGCTTTTTACATTCATGAATAAGCCCTGCTAATTCATCTTTAGCAATTTCTTTGTTTAAGCCATGCAAATCAAGTGTTAAATCAGGTGCAAAGTCGCCTCGGCGTAATTGTTTGGGTAAATAAGTGTCGTGCCCTTCTTTTACGTAATTGACAGTGCCATGGGTGTCTATATCGGGAATATATTCATCTGAGAAATAAAATTCAGATTGAGCCTGCTTTTTTTGCTGGGCAAATTGCTTTGCTTGTGACACCTTAGGCTTTGTATCAAAACGATGAGTATCTTGTTTAAATACTTTAGCGCCTGTGATCGTTTGACGAAATAAGTCTATGTCGTCATTGCTTAGGGACGATTGTGATGGAGAGTCTTTTTTCATAACTATTACCTAAACAAAAAAACGTAAAAACGCAGCGCAAAAGGCGGTACAATACTTAAATGATGGGCAATTGTAATTTGCCTAGCGCATATAGGCAATGCAATCGTCTTAAAGACTCAAAACAGTCAGTAAGCTAATACAGGTAAACATATATGAGCGATTTACAAATAGAAGAAGCAACACTCGAAGAAGCTGTTGCAGAACTGTCAACTTTACATGACTGGTTACGTTGGACTACAAGCCAATTTGCAAGTAGTAGTATATTTTTTGGACACGGCACTGATAACGCATGGGACGAGGCGGTAAGCCTGCTTTTGCCAGCGCTTAGCTTACCCGTTGATGCACCAAAAGAATTAATGCATGCACGTTTAACAAGTACAGAAAAAAACCGTCTAGCGGGTCTTATCGCAGAGCGTATAAACGACTGCACACCAGTACCTTATTTAACTAATATTGCATGGTTTGCAGGCATGCCGTTTTACGTAGATGAACGTGTACTAATTCCCCGCTCACCATTTGCAGAGCTTATTAGCAATCGCTTTACGCCTTGGCTTTTGGAGCCAAGCTCGGTAAATCGCATTTTAGATTTATGTACAGGGTCTGGTTGTATAGCCATTGCACTTGCACAAGCATTTGAACAAGCGCAAGTAGATGCTGTTGATATTTCGTATGAAGCGCTTGAAGTGACTGATATCAACATTAACGACTATATGTTAAGTGATCGCGTGCTACCTATCCAGTCAGATGTATTTAGTGGTGTAGAAGGTCAAAAGTACGACTTGATTGTTGCCAATCCACCTTATGTTGACGCTGAAGACATGGCAGACTTGCCGCGCGAATTTCACCATGAGCCAGAGCTAGGCCTTGCATCAGGTCACGACGGGCTTGACGTAACGCGTACTATTTTAAGTGAAGCCAGTAATCATCTAACTGATAACGGTTTGTTATTTGTAGAGGTAGGGAACTCTATGGTACATATGGATGCACTTTATCCAAATGCACCGTTTGAGTGGATTGAGTTTGAGCAAGGTGGCTTAGGTGTGTTTGTAATTAGCAAAAAGCAGTTAGATGAGTATTTTGCAAAATAGCACTCTTTTGTTTTTGGATTTGTATTAACTAAAACGAGTGTAAATATATAGCTGGGCATGTCAGCCCAGCTATTAGTCGTCATTAGGAATGAGGAAAGTTAATGGCAGGTAATAGCATTGGGCAGTTATTTAAAGTGTCCACCTTTGGAGAGAGCCACGGCGTTGCTTTAGGCGGCGTTGTTGACGGCACTCCAGCAGGTCTTGAATTAACAGAGGCCGACTTACAAATAGATTTAGATCGCCGTAAACCAGGCCAAAGCCGATATACCACGCAGCGCCGTGAGAGCGATCAAATAAAAATATTAGCAGGCGTTTTTGAAGGTAAAACAACCGGTACAAGTATTGGTTTATTAATCGAAAATACCGACCAACGTTCACAAGATTACGGCAAAATCAAAGACGTGTTTCGCCCAGGTCATGGCGATTACAGCTACTGGCACAAATATGGTCTTCGTGATTATCGCGGAGGAGGCCGCTCTTCAGCACGCGAAACAGCAATTCGCGTTGCAGCAGGGGCCATTGCTAAAAAGTACTTAAAACAATTTCATGGTATTGAAGTAAAAGCATGCTTGAGCCAGTTAGGGCCAATAAAAGCCGAAAGTTACGATTGGGATGAAGTTGAAAACAACTTGTTCTTTTTCCCTGATGCTAGCAAGCTAGAAGCACTTGACGAATATATGCGAGACCTTAAAAAACAAGGTGACTCAGTCGGCGCTAAAGTGAAAGTCGTTGCGAGCAACGTACCTGTAGGGCTAGGCGAACCTGTGTTCGACCGATTAGATGCTGAAATTGCACATTCACTAATGAGCATCAACGCCGTTAAAGGCGTTGAAATTGGTGATGGCTTTGATGTAGTAGAGCAAAAAGGTTCAGAGCATCGTGATGAACTAACGCCTGAAGGTTTTACATCAAACCATGCTGGTGGTGTTTTAGCTGGCATTTCTACAGGACAAGATATTATTGCCTCTATTGCGCTTAAACCTACATCAAGCATTACTATTCCAGGTAAGAGTATTAATACTAGCAACGAACCGGTAGAGATGATCACCAAAGGTCGTCACGACCCGTGTGTGGGCATTCGTGCCATACCCATTGCTGAGGCAATGATGGCCATTACGCTAATGGATCATTTATTGCGTCAACGCGGTCAAAACCCGCATGTGAACCACGAACACGGGCCAATTAACGGCTCTGTTTAACGTTTGAAGTTAGTCATATAAAAGCGCGTTTTTCGCGCTTTTTGTTTATGTAAAAGAGTTAAAGTGGTTTAAGGCGCAGTTCAACTTTACCGTTATATAATTTTCTATAGAGGTAAATTATGCAAGATTCAATTCAAACACACAGTAAATACGCTAAACAAAAAGCAACATTAAAACGCTTAGAAAGGTTTAGTCAACTAACCGACAGTAGTATTCGTTTTCCTTTTACAAACTTTAGGTTTGGCATTGAGGCAGTTATTGGCTTTGTGCCAGTTGTAGGGGATGTGATAGGGCTTATTTTATCTAGTTACGTATTATTTGAAGCTCAAAAGCTAGGTATAAGCTGGCATATTAAATTACGGATAATTATTAATATGCTGATAGACTTTTTTGTCGGATCAATTCCTCTTTTTGGCGATATATTTGATGCGTTTTTTAAAGCGAATACCCGTAATACACACATTTTAAAAAAGCATATTACTAAGCAATTAAATAAAGACAATATTGAGTAATTTTTAGTATTAACTTCGTGGTTGATTAATGTACAGTTAGGGAGTCCGTTTTAACAAGGAATAGGTCATGGAACTATTTATTGGCAATAAAAACTACTCAAGCTGGTCGTTACGCGCATGGTATTTAATGAGTAAATTTGAATTGGAGTTTGATGAAAGCCAGCTTGTACTCGATACCCCACACTTTTACAGCGAGCTAAAAAAGCATTTTACAGTTCTAAAAGTGCCAGCATTAATTGATGGTGATTTACAAGTCTGGGATTCACTTGCCATTAGTGAATACATTAATGATGCGTACCTTTCACAAGCTGCATGGCCAAAATATGTTACGCAACGTGCAACAGCGCGTGCTTTAAGCGCTGAAATGCACTCAGGCTTTATAGCGCTTAGAAGAGAAATGCCAATGAATATTCGTGCAAAGCGTAAAATCATACTCTCTGATGATGCTATAAAAGACATAGCTCGCATTGACGACATTTTTAGTAAACAACAGGTAATTTACCCAAATCAGTGGATGTTTGGTGATTTCAGTATTGTTGATGCTATGTATGCACCCATTGTACTACGGTTAAAAACGTATCAGATAACCTTGTCTAAAGCCGCCAATAGTTACTGCCAACATGTATTAGCATGCCCTGTATTACAGAGCTGGATAACTCAAGCTCTACAAGAAACCGATATAGTAGATGCTGATGAAGCCGGCGTTGATTTAAAAATATAGCAAGTAAGCGACTTTTACTTTAGCTGTAAAAGCCCGTACAATTCGTTTCGTTTTTAATGTGCCGCTGGGCGCTGTAACCGAGACGAATTTAGCCATATTTTATGCATCAAATAGCTGATCTTATTTCTATTTTTGAAGGCACTTTTTATCAAAGCCACAATACACGGCTGATCAAAGGTGATTGCGAGCCCGTATACCTTCCCGCAACACACAACACCCCTTATCACCAAATTGTGTTTGCGCATGGCTTTTATGCTAGTGCCTTACATGAAATAGCCCATTGGCTAGTGGCGGGCATTGATCGTCGACAACAAGAAGATTATGGATATTGGTATTGCCCTGATGGCCGTGATAAACACCAGCAGGCCGAATTTGAAAGTGTAGAAGTTAAGCCGCAAGCCATAGAATGGTTATTAAGCGCTGCTGCAGGTTTTTCTTTTAATGTATCGGTTGATAATTTAAATGGTGAGCAAACATGCCGGTTTGATTTTCAACAGCGAGTGCACCAGCGTGTAATTAACTTGATAGAAAACGGATTTAACCCACGAACAGAATCACTATTAATTGCTCTTGCCAATTTTTACAATACACCATGGCCAATGACCGCAAAGCAGTTTAATTGGCAACATCCTCAGGAGTTTTGTGATGCAGTTTAAATTAGGTTTAATTATAAACCCTGTAGCAGGATTAGGCGGAAGCGTTGCCCTTAAAGGAAGCGATGGAGCGCAAACCGCTGCAAAAGCTATTGAGCTAGGTGCACAGCCTAAAGCAAATAGCCGTACTAAAGCCGCACTCGAAGTACTACCTCCGTATAAAGAATGCCTTACAATTTATACTGTAAATGGCGATATGGGCGAACACACTGCAAAAGCTCTAGGCTTTAACGTAGAAATTGTTTACAACACCGACACGATAACTACACCAGATGACACGGAGCAGGCTGCAAAGCTATTAAAAAATGCCGGTGTTGACCTATTGTTGTTTGCAGGAGGCGATGGCACCGCACGTAATGTGTGTCATGCTATTGAAGACACCGCTCCAGTACTAGGAATTCCCGCAGGCTGTAAAATCCATTCTGGCGTCTATGCTATTACGCCTAAAGCCGCCGGGCGTGTTGTTGAAATGCTCGTAAATGGCGAGTTAGTCACTTTGGCTGATGCCGATGTAATGGATATTGATGAAGATGCCTTTAGACAAGGCACGGTAAAAGCAAAACGTTTTGGCGAGATGCAAATACCGAGCGAAGTACGTTATGTGCAAGCCGTTAAAAATGGCGGTAAAGAAACTGACGAATTAGTACTTTCAGATATAGCGGCCCACGTAGTGAGCGAAATGGACGAAGACACACT
Source organism: Pseudoalteromonas sp. 10-33 (assembly GCF_001469195.1). NCBI lineage: Bacteria > Pseudomonadati > Pseudomonadota > Gammaproteobacteria > Alteromonadales > Pseudoalteromonadaceae > Pseudoalteromonas > Pseudoalteromonas sp. 10-33. Next base: position 16,373 of record NZ_LOFI01000025.1, read on the forward strand.
TTACATTATGGGTAGTGGCTCAACCGTTGAAGCTATAATGGAAGAAATGGGCCTTGAGAACACTTTGCTAGGTGTTGATTTAATAAAAGACCAAACACTTATAGCCCAAGATTTAACAGCCGCTGAGTTACTAGAACTTACCCATGAGCAAAATACAAAACTTGTGATCACTTTAATCGGTGGACAAGGGCATATTTTTGGTCGCGGGAATCAGCAATTAAGCCCGGCTCTGATCCGTGCTATTGGCAAAGAAAATATTATTGTTGTTGCAACAAAAACTAAATTACAAGCGTTAAATGGTCGCCCATTAATTTGTGACACAGGCGACAGTGAATTAGACGATGAATTAACAGGTTACATGAAAGTAACCACCGGATTTAACGACCATATTATGTATGCAGTAGGGCACCAATACCAAGATGAAACGGGTGCTATACAAAATCAGGAGATAAGCAAGTGACCTTAGTAAACTATATTGACGCGGCCCAACAGTATTATGACGATTTAGTGATCAAAGCAACGGATGACGAATTATTTGCAGGCGGCTACTTACGGGGTCATTTTGATCTAGCTGTAGGCTATGCCGAAGTTGAGCAACTTACTATTAGTATTGAGCAGTTAAACGAAACAGTAGAGCAAAGTTTGGTAAAAGCTTACCGTAACGGTGAACTTAACGAAGAAGACAAAGCCTTAGTTGTTCGCTTATGGGAAGAAGTGAAAGCGCTCGCTTAATAGCCAGATGAATAAAAAAAGCACGATTATTATAGGTAATCGTGCTTTTTTTATTTAACGTTCCTAAAATAGCTTTTTACGTTAATTTACTGTTGCGTATTAATGCGATATTGTTACTTAAATAAATTTTAATGAGCGAAATACAATGAATAATAATCAAGATGCTTTACCTTCAGGAGTTGTTGCGCGCTTCTTGAATGTAGTTGAGCGGGTTGGTAATAAATTACCCGATCCAGCAATTATATTTTTATTTGCCATGTTATTGATATGGGGTTTGTCGTGGTGGTTCTCTGGCGTAAGCTTTGATGCAATCGATCCGCGAACTGGCGAAGCCATTATAATAAACAACATGTTAGCAAGTGACTCACTGGCCACGTTTTTATCTTCTATGGTTAAAACGTTTACAGGCTTTGCTCCTTTGGGTGTGGTACTTGTAGCTATGTTAGGTGTGGGTGTAGCAGAGCACTCAGGTTTTATTAACACTGGTCTTAAGCTGATGTTAAAAGTAACACCTAAAAAACTGTTAACACCGTCTATTATTTTAGTTGCAATTGTAAGCCACACAGCGACTGACGCAGGTTACGTTTTAGTGATACCGTTAGCTGGCGTAATCTTTTATGCAGCAGGAAGGCACCCTTTAGCGGGTATTGCAGCGGCATTTGCAGGTGTAAGTGGTGGCTTTGGCGCCAACTTTATTCCATCAGGAATAGACCCACTACTACAAAGCTTTACGCAAAGTGCAGCCCATATTATTAACCCTGATATGTCGATAAACCCATTAAATAACTGGGCGTTTGCGTCTGCTTCAAGTATGTTTATTGTATTACTTGGTTGGTATATTACCGATAAAATTATTGAGCCTCGTTTACAAAATACGCCGCTTGATGGAAACAGTGAAGATTTACCTGTTTTTGAAGATGCTCGTAGCGATGAAAAACGTGCATTTTTTATAGCAAGCAGCGTGATGATTGCAGGTATTGCTTTACTTGCTTATGTCTCTGCTCCTGCTGACTCTGCAATGCGCAGTAGCGATGGCTCCTTAACTAATTTCCGTTCACCTTTAATGCAATCTATTGTGCCGTTGATCTTTTTATTATTTTGGATCCCAGGCGCTGTATATGGCTTCACAGTCGGCACATTTAAAAGCTCTAAAGACATGATTGATGCTATGAGCAAAGCGATGGGCGGTATGGCTTATTATATTGTAATGGCCTTTTTCTGTGCATTATTTATTGCCGCATTTAGTAAATCAAATTTAGGGGCTTTACTTGCTATCGAAGGGGCGCAGTTATTAAAAGCCATGGCACTACCAAGTTCGGTAACGGTGGTAGGCATTATATTTTTAACCGCATTTGTAAATTTATTTGTGGGCTCTAGTTCGGCCAAGTGGGCCTTACTAGGTCCGGTGTTTGTGCCTATGTTAATGCAACTAGGTATTTCCCCCGATTTAACACAAGCGGCTTATCGTGTTGGTGACTCTAGCTCTAATATTATTACACCACTTATGCCTTACTTTCCGCTGGTTGTAGTTTACTGTCAAAAATACGTTAAAAGTACGGGCATTGGTACGCTAATAGCGATGATGCTGCCATATTCGGTCGCATTTTTAATTGGTTGGAGCTTGTTTCTACTCGGTTATTGGGCATTGGGTATTCCGCTAGGGTTAGATGCAAGTTACGTGTATCCAGCTGTAGCGCCGTAACAAAACAATTACTATAATAAAGTAAAGGCCTCACCATTCATCGGTGGGGCTTTTTAGAACTTTAAATTAAGCATATTTATCTAATCGGATTAGATAATAACTCTTTTAGCTTGAGTGTGCATTGAGGGACTTAAAGTAAATGAATAACAAGAAACAGATTAGTAGTGTATTTACATATTCATATTTTTGGATAGCTATAATTATACCGGTTGGCTTATCTTCTTCACTGATGAGTTTTATTTTCATAAACGATGGTCTATCAGTTGAATGGCCGAATAAGAAAACCTTATCTGTTTTCTTAGAGTATATGAATGTTCCCTTATGGATTTTAGGTTCAGCATTACCTCTTGCTACTTTAGCAACCGCTAACTTTCGTGCATTACAGTTTCAATCTAATTTGAATTACCAGGAAAGAACAATAAAAAGGCAAGAATTTGAGCATAAAATAGATCTTTATCATAAAGAGTTAACTCTATTTAAAGAAAAATTCTCTGCAGTTATATTTAACGGTAACTTTAAATGCATTCGACCTGAAGATGCTACATTAATTTTTACACGCTTTTATCCAAAACCAACAAAAAAAGAAGATCCATATTTCGAGATAGATATTGAGAAAACAGAATATATATACGAATTTATGAAACTATTCGAGGCTAAAGTATTTGAATTCGGGAAAGTAGCAAACACTAAAAGAAATAAGCTGAAGTTTATAAACTTATTGTTTCCAGACTTTACAGAAGAGCAAAAAATAGAACAAGAGAATTCTATAAATATATATACCTTAAAAATAGTATATCTTTTAGGGATTATGGACGCGACTCTTTTAAAAGTTTGTCACGTTATAGGCATTCGCCACTTTTCAATTCAAAAAGAGCCTATTACTTTAATCATTAAATTAATTATAGATATTTACGCATTACAAACTAGCTTTCTTGACGATGGAAAGTCTAAAAATAGCTTTTATTTCTCTTAAAAAAGACAAAGTGCCTTGGTCGATATTTTAAATTTATGGATAAAATATAGTTCAATTTCTAATGTTAAGGCAGAGGAATATACCGCTGACGACTTTCGACATGAGTGCTTTATAACAGAAGTATTGAGAAGTCAGCCCAGATAGAAACTAATTACAAATAAATAAAATTTGATTTCTTTTTAAAGAGTTATTCTTAATAAAGATTAAATTATATTTTACAATTAATTCCTTAAGTTTTATATGTAGTTAAAAATTTAACGCCTAGCTGCTCAAACCTTTCACCTTGAACCTATTATCTTCAAATTTCAGACACAAAAAAACCTTGGCACTTTCATACCAAGGTTTTTTTACTAAAGAACTGTTGCTTACTTAGCGGTAAAGCTAACTGGGCGACGTTCTTTACGAGGTCCGCTACGCTTATCACCGCGTGGGCCATCGTTACGTTTTCTATCACCAGATGGGCGTTCGCCACGTGGCTCAGATGGACCTTGATCAGTGGTAATTGTTAAGCCCATTGGACGTTTACAAATAAACACTTTTTGGAAATGATCTAGTACATCTTTAGGCATGTTTTGCGGTAATTGAACCGTACTATGCTGATCGTGAAGACGAATATCACCAATAAACTTGCTTGATATATCAGCTTCATTAGCGATTGCGCCAACGATGTTCTTAACCTGAACACCATGCTCACGCCCCACTTCGATACGGTAAGTATCCATAGGGCCTGCATCACGGCTGTTACGCTCGCGAGGTTTACGCTCAGCGCGTTCACCACCACGTTCGTTACGACGTCCGCGATCACCACGGTCATTACGTGGGCTGCGTTCGTTACGCTCACGTGGTTGAATTTTAACTTCTTCAACTTTGATTGGCGACTGTTGCTGCGCTAAACACAGTAAAGCACCCGCTAAGCTTTCAAGAGGAAGGTCAAGTTTTTCAGCCATGTTAGTAGCAACGTCGTTAAAGAACGTAATGTCTTTGTTTTCAAGCGCAATACTTAATTTTGCTTGTAACGCAGCGATACGTTTTTCTTCAACAATTTTAGCTGTAGGTAATTCAACTTGTGCAATTTCAGACTTAGTATGACGAATGATATTTTTAAGTAAGTAACGTTCGTTATGCTTAACAAATAAAATTGCTTTACCAGTACGACCAGCACGACCTGTACGGCCAATACGGTGAACGTAGGCTTCAGAATCTTGTGGAATATCGTAGTTGATAACTAAGCTTAAACGGTCAACATCAAGACCACGTGCTGCTACATCTGTTGCAATAACAACATTTAGCATACCACTTTTTAAGCGATCAACCGTGCGTTCACGTGCTTGCTGGTTCATGTCACCGTTAAGTGGAGCAGCAGAGAAACCTTCGCGCTCTAATAACTCAGCAAGTTGAACTGTGTCGTTACGTGTACGAACGAAAACAATAGCACCTTCATATTGTTCAGCTTCTAAAAAGCGAACAATCGCTTTGTTTTTATGTACGCTTGCATTCCAAAACACTTGCTCAACAGATGATACTGTAGAGTTACGCGCAGAGATATGAACCTGTTCAGGGTTATTCATATACTTGCTGCTGATGTTTTGAATTTGCTTAGGCATAGTCGCAGAGAAAAGACATGTTTGCTTTTCGCGCGGTGTTTTTTCCATGATGCTTTCTACATCATCGATAAAGCCCATACGTAACATTTCATCGGCTTCATCAAGCACAAGTGCCTGAAGAGCGTCAAACTTGATAGTGCCACGGTTTATGTGATCGATTAGTCGACCCGGTGTAGCAACAATGATTTGAGCGCCACGACGAAGTGCGCTTAATTGAATGCTGTAACTTTGGCCACCGTATAGTGCTAATACTTCAACACCACGAGTACCTTTTGCATATTGTTCAAATGCCTCAGCAACTTGGATCGCAAGCTCACGTGTAGGTGTGAGTACAAGGATCTGTGGCTGTTTCACAGACGGGTCAATATTGTTTAGTAACGGCAGTGCAAATGCTGCGGTTTTACCTGTACCCGTTTGTGCTAGTCCCAGTACGTCCTTTCTTTCTAGCAATAACGGTATACATTGAGCTTGGATTTCAGATGGTGTCTTGTAACCCAACTCTTCAACTGCCTTCAAAATTGCAGGAGAAAGATTTAGAGATTCAAACGTGACTGGTTCTGACATTAATACGCCTCAACGAATTTAAAGAGGCGCGCATTATATAGGATTAGCGAGGCAAATGCTTGTATAAATTGAAACTAATTTGTATGTGCTTGATGTTGGTTGAAATTTAACCAGTCGAATAATTGGATTATTAAACTGGTTAACAAATTTGATACAAGATTACTTATACAAGCCTAGATTTTCTTTTGCGTAAGCTTCAAATTCGGTAAAACCACCTATGTGGTTTTGATCAACAAAAATTTGTGGAACAGTAGGGCAAGGTTTACCGGCTGACTTTTCTAAATCTGCTTTGCTTATACCTTCTTTTATAATGTCGATGTAACGATATTTAAAATCATCGCGCTCGTTAGTAAGTTGCTCTGCAACATCTTTGGCACGAACACAAAATGGGCAGCCTTCACGGCCAAAAATTACTGTAAGCATGGTGCTCTCCTTTATTTGATTGACTTAAGTTTAAATGATTAAAAAATATAATAAAGCGCAAAAAAGTGATTGTGCCATTCTATTATTACAATCGACATTAAGCTGAGCGAGTCATGAACGGCTTAATTCACCACGTTCTTGCTGCTATTCCTAATTGGGTTGAGTAGCCCATTGCGTGTGCCGTTATCTGTAAATTTGCATTTATTACGTAATAAGTTGGAAAAGCGCTTACTTTATAATTTGATTGGGTGTATTGATTACCCAGAAGTATTGGGATATTGAGGTTTAGGTCATCTATAAATTGAATAACCTGCTGCTCATTTTTATAATCAAGGGCAATACCAATTACATTAATGTCTGAGTCTATTAACGTGCTTTGTAAGTTGGGCATGCTATAACGACATACCGAGCACCAAGGAGCAAAAAAATACACAATAGTTGTATTTCCCTTAAGCTCTGCAATGCTAAATCTCTCTTTTTTGTCATTTAAAACAGGCAAGTTAAAGTAAGGGGCAGGAGTGTGCTCTGTTTTAAGTAAATTACGCGTTTGGTAGGCACTTGCTAGGTAAAACACAAGGATTGCCAAACTTAAATTTATTAATGTGCTTCGTACTAGTGCCATTGATTCTGTCTGACCTATTTATAATTTAAAGCTAACCCTAACATAAACGCGAAACAACCTCTGTTATTTGGGAGGGAAGTTAGCTTTTGCTTACTTATCACGCCAACACGCCCACACGCCAATAAAGCACCTATTTTAAATTTACTCTTATACACAAAATATGCTTCTAGTAAAAAGCTTCAGAAGAAAACGGTAACGACTCTCTGGTTACATTTTAATAGTTGAATTTATAAATTTAACCCTAAGTTCTATATTTGAGATGCAGATATAGAATATGTTTTTTAACTGGCAAAGGAGACCTAGATCATGAGCGATTATTTACAACCAGCAATGAAAATGCCTTCACTTAACGTTAAAGATAGTGAAAACAACCATGCTGACGTATCGGCTAGAAAGACAGATTTACCCTGGAAAATGATAGTAATTTATCGCGGAAAGCACTGCCCACTCTGTACTAAACAACTTAATGCACTTGCTAAAATGAAAGATAAATTTGAAGATGCAGGGGTAGAGATTGCAGCCGTTAGTGGCGACAGCCATGCACAATTAACGGAGCATATGAATGATTTACAGGTTAACTTTCCTCTTTATAGTGGCTTATCCTTATCGCAAATGACGGATTTAGGTTTATACATTAGTGAACCACGCAGTGATAAAGAAACCGACCACCCATTTGCTGAACCTGCAATTTTTGTTATTAACGAGCAAAAACAAATTCAAATAGTTGATAAATCGAATGCACCTTTTTCACGTCCCGATTTAAATGATTTATTATCAGGCATTAAATTTATTCGTGAAAATAACTATCCAATTCGTGGCACGTTAACGCATTAAATCGAGCTGTGTACTAATTGCTAATCATCAATGTAGGGTAATTATTTTGGAGGGATAAAACTCATGATATTTATGGATTTGATGCTTCAAAATAGACTACTAGCTTAAGCTAACTCGTAAAGTGAGGATTCTTTTTTGAAATATTTTAATTTATTTACTTGAAAAGATTTTTACCGTCCATATATAGATTAGTAGGACGCCTGATGGGTCCTATTTTAAACTTAAACAATTGAAATTTATATTATTAATTTATATTTGTTAGCACTTGTTCAAATGAAAAGTGCAAACAAAATATCGCTTAAATATGAGGATATTATTATGCGTACAGTAGACTTATCACCACTTTATCGTTCATTCATCGGCTTTGATCATTTAGCGTCTTTAATGGATGCGGCGGCGAATACAGACAAACAGCCAAGCTTTCCACCCTACAACATTGAAGCACTCGATAAAGACAGATACCAAATTACAATGGCTGTTGCCGGATTTAGCGACAACGAGCTAAGCATTGAGTCAGAAAATAACACATTAAAAGTAGCGGGTATAAAAGCTAATAAAGATGAAAATAAAGAACGTAAGTTCATTCATCAAGGAATTGCAGAACGCAATTTCGAGCGAAAGTTCCAGCTAGGAGATCATGTAAAGGTATTAGGTGCAGACCTAGCTAACGGCTTGCTAACAATAGAGCTAAAGCGCGAGATTCCAGAAGCTTTAAAGCCGCGTAAAATTGAGATTGGCCAAGGTCGACTACTAGAAGACAGCTAACCTCGTTATTAACAACATTATTTCCCCTGATTATTTCCCCTGATTATTTTGCCGCCTCATTTGAGGCGGCTTTTTGTATTACAGAGACTCAATACTATTTATATAGTGTTTAGCCTGATTTAGCGTCTCTTTGCGTAGTTCATCGTCTTGCTTATCCCAATTTCTATAAACCATACCTATTCGCGGGTTTTTCTCTAACTTTTCGCGGTGTGTTTGCATAAAATTCCAATATAGACTGTTAAGCGGACACGCTTTATTTCCCACTTTTTGTTTCACGTCGTACTGACAGTTTTTACAGTAGTCACTCATTTTATTGACGTAATTACCACTTGCAGCATATGGCTTTGTAGCAATGATTCCATCGTCTGCGAATTGGCTCATTCCACGAGTATTAGGCATTTCAACCCACTCAATGGCATCTATATAAACACCTAAGTACCAGTTATCAACATCATCAGGGTTTATCCCGCTAAGTAAACAAAAGTTACCAATAATCATTAAGCGCTGAATATGATGAGCATAGGCAGTATCTAAGCTCTGCTTTAACGAGTGGCTCAAGCAATTCATTTTTGTATCACCATCCCAAAAATATTTAGGTAGCTTATTACTGGCTTTTAGTTGGTTTTTAGTCGCGTAGTCGGGCATATTAACCCAATAAACAGCACGAACATATTCTCGCCAACCGAGTATTTGCCTGGTGAATCCTTCAACTTGTGAAAGAGATATTTCGTCGGGTCGTTCTTTGTATTCGGCTATTACACGTTCGATAACATACAAAGGATGCAGAAGTTTAGTATTTAACGCAAAAGAAAGCCTGCTATGGTAAAGGCTGGTATTGTCTTCACTTTGGTCCGTCATTGCATCCTGAAATTTACCAAAATTAACAAGTAAATACTTACAAAAATATTCGAGAGATTCTTTGGCTTGCTTACGTGAAGTTGACCACTCAAGTTTCTCTGCATTTATTTCACCGAAATGAGCTACATCATGCTTTTTTAAACGAGTAATGATGTGACTTACATCATTTTTAAATAATTTAGGCTCTGGAATAGATTTTAAGTCTTGTTTAGAAAATTTATTGCGATTATTGCTGTCGTAGTTCCATTTACCGCCAGCTGGTTTATCGCCTTCCATCAACAGATCATATTGCTTACGCATTGCACGGTAAAAGTGCTCCATAGTAACGTGCTTATCTTTTTTGAATCGATCTTTAATATCGCCAAAAGGCAGTAAAAAATGTTCAGAGTCATATGCTGACACATTTATTGCGTTTGATTTTTCAAAATCAGCCAATTGTTTTTTTAACCTAAATTCGTCCGGGTATAAGTATTCTATAGAAGTGCAGTCATATTCTTTTGCAATACGATTCAGCAGTGCGGGTAGGTTTTCATCCTGATGTGTGTCGTCAAGTGTTAAGTGTAAGACATTAAAACCTGCTGATTTCAACGCAGTTGCAAAGTTTTCCATTGCATTAAAAAAAGCACACAGCTTTTGTATGTGGTGTTTAACGTAGTCGGTTTCTTGTTTTAATTCTGCAATAAGGTAAACGACGTCATCGTCTTTATTTTTAAACCAAGAGTGAGAAGGGTTGAGTTGGTCGCCTAAAATGAGTCTTAGCGTTTTATAAGCCGACATAATAAAGCCAAAAATGAAAATTAATACGTAGGTATTTGCCTAACCGATCGCTGTTTTTTAACAACTTAATTTACAATGTACGCTCTATTTATATTATTAAATGAGTGCACAAAGCACTCATTTAATAATATAAATCAATTTTAGAGGGTTTAATTAGGGAAGGTTGATCTTTTCGGATTGAAATTTGTTCAAACTAGGGGCTGTTTAATTGCGGCGCGATATTTGTAACCTAGTGGGATCGATAACTACCCATGCATTATTCTACTGGCCTTCATTCATGTAAGTATAAGTCAAAGCCGATCAAAGCTTCCGTGTCCTGCTCACGCCCCTACTTGCGTCCATGCAGGCAACAAAGCGTGAATAGTCCTTAGGAAGAACCCCTTGGGCAGCGCCTGTTTAGCATTAATGCTTCGTTATCGCCAATTTATGGAGAATAACTGCACTGCATAAGCTCTGCCTTTTCTGAATACCAAACAGACTGCTGCAAATTTATCCTTAAAAGGTTAACAGACCCTAAAACTACTTTAATTATTACTTCGCTTTTGTTGCATAAGTTCGTTTAAGCAAACCACATTAGAGACATTAAAGAGTGTGTCATTCGTAAAGCGTTCAAAATAGGTAAGAACATTACGCCATGCTAAATGGGTATCTTCATTAAATAGTCGACCCAAGTGCTCTACTAAAGTTATATAAAAAATATCTGTAAGGGGCTTTATATCATTTTGCTGTATATTCAATTTTTTTAAATACTGTAAATGATGACTCAAAAATGGCGCAACAGATGATGGGTTATCTATATTTTTGATTATGCGCTCTAAGGTACAATATAAAATGTAACTTTTTTCGTTAAATTGCTCAGCGCTCGGTATCTTCATTGATACATTAGATTGCTCGAGCTTTTTGTGGAATCGCGCAGTAAATGCGTGAAAGTTTGGTTTTATGATACCAAGACTTTTTAACAAAACGGATTTATGTGAATTCATCATAGCCTCACAGAAAGGAAAACTTATTTTTATAATTCTTTTTTATTATTATAGGTTGCGTAACAAAAATCACACGTTTTTTTGATGAAAAAGTATTAATTATGTAATAACTTTTTGAGTTTTATACATTTAAAAATAAAAATGAGAGTCGTTATCGATTCGTTTTTACTGTATTTGCTCTGTTTAAACTGTAAGTCATACATCAACGAGAGTAGCTCTATACCTCTAATAGGTATAATGAGTATTTTGTTTAGCGTCTTTGGGCACAATATTTAAAAAGTTATTCGTTATTATGGTTGCTAATCATCCCCAACATCCCTATAATAGCGGCCATTGTTTAGTCTGTTTTAAAACAACTAACAGCGATATTAAATCAAGGTTTGATATCTATTGGCGCGGGATGGAGCAGCCTGGTAGCTCGTCGGGCTCATAACCCGAAGGTCGTCGGTTCAAATCCGGCTCCCGCAACCAATTCTACTAATAAGTGTAAACTTATTATTTTATATCGCGCATTCTACGTAATGCGCGTTTTGCGTTTAAGCTAATGCAGTTTAATTTGGTCATTTACTGACTCGCAACCAAGCTCGGCCCTAGGCCACACAGTTTTATGCTTTATTGGTGTGACGCCCCGCTTGGTTCGGGGCGTTGTTGTATCTGCACCTTTCTTAATTTATGGCGGTTGTCATTAAATTAAAATTTAAACTCAGTATTTTAGGGCTATAAGCCCTTTTTTTGTTTGTATGGAGGATTTTCGTGACAAAACTTGAGCAAGATTTAGTAACCATGTTAACGCCTGCGGTAGAAATGTTAGGCTTTGAGTTACATGGTCTTGAATTTGTACAAGCGGGTCGCCATTCTACCTTAAGAGTATATATTGCTCATGAGGATGGGATCTCAGTTGATAACTGTGCGGACGCTAGTCGCCAAATTAGTGCGATATTAGATGTCGAAGACCCAATTACAAATGAATATGATTTGGAAGTGTCGTCTCCTGGTGTTGATCGTCCATTATTCAAACAAGATCACTACGAGCAGGCGCAAGGAGAGGAAGTACGCGTGCGTACTAAGCTTCCACAAGACGGTCGTCGAAATTTTAAAGGCGACTTAATAGCAGTTAGCAGCGATATGATCACACTATCAAGTGATGGTGTAGAGCATTTGATCATGCTTAGTAATATAGAACGTGCGAATTTAATCGCAAAGTTTTAAATTCGAGTGCGAAGGAATAGGGCAAGCGAGGCATTACCCATGGCAAAAGAGATATTATTGGTTGCTGAAGCCGTTTCCAATGAGAAAGCGGTTCCAAAAGAAAAGATTTTTGAAGCATTAGAGTTCGCACTAGCGACGGCGACAAAGAAAAAACACGATGGTGAAATTGAAGTACGTGTATCAATTGACCGTAAAACAGGTGATTACGACACGTTCCGCCGCTGGCAGATTGCTGAAGTTTTAGAAGATGGGTCATTAGAAAACCCGTACAGCGAAATAACTTTGGAAGCTGCGCAGGTTGAAGAGCCTGATTTACAGCTTGGTGATTTTGTTGAAGAGCAAATTGATTCAATCAAATTTGACCGCATCACAACACAAATGGCTAAACAAGTAATCGTACAAAAAGTACGTGAAGCTGAGCGTGCTTTAGTGGTTGACGCATATAAAGACCAAGTTGGTGAGTTAGTAACAGGTGTTGTTAAAAAAGCAACGCGTGATTCAATCGTACTTGACTTAGGCAACAACGCAGAAGCCGTTATTTACCGTGACGATATGTTACCACGCGAAAACTTCCGCCCAGGCGACCGTATTCGTGGTCTTTTATATGAAGTTAAGCCAGAAGCTCGCGGCGCACAATTATTTGTAACGCGTTCTAAACCTGAAATGCTGATGGAGTTATTCCGCATTGAGGTGCCAGAAATTGGCGAAGAAATGATCGAGCTTCGCGCTGCTGCGCGTGATCCTGGTTCACGCGCTAAAATCGCGGTTAAATCTAATGACAAGCGTATTGATCCAATTGGCGCATGTGTAGGTATGCGTGGTGCCCGTGTTCAGGCTGTTTCGTCTGAGCTTGGTGGTGAGCGTGTTGATATTGTACTTTACGATGACAACCCAGCTCAATTTGTTATTAATGCAATGTCGCCGGCTGAAGTTGCTTCAATAGTAGTAGATGAAGACACTCACTCAATGGATATCGCAGTTGAAGCCGATAACCTAGCACAAGCCATTGGACGTAATGGTCAAAACGTTCGTTTAGCAAGCCAGTTAACTGGTTGGGAACTAAACGTAATGACAGTTGACGAAATGCGTACTAAAAATGAAGCAGAATCAGATAAGTTACTTAACTTATTCACTGAAAATTTAGATATCGATGATGAGTTTGCAACACTACTTATCAACGAAGGTTTCTCAACGCTTGAAGAAGTTGCCTATGTGCCAGCTTCTGAGTTTTTAGAAATCGACGGTCTTGACGAAGAGACTGTGGACGTTTTACGTTCACGTGCTAAAGATGCATTAACAACGAAAGCGCTTAAAACAGAAGAAAGCTTAGAGGGCGCAGAGCCAGCTGAAGACTTACTTGCGCTTGAAGGGTTAGAGCGTCACCTAGCATTTGTAATGGCAAGCAAAGGTGTTGTAACACTTGAAGACTTGGCAGAGCAAGGTATTGACGAATTAGTTGATATCACAGAGCTTTCATCTGAACAAGCAGGTGAGCTTATAATGGCTGCACGAAACATTTGTTGGTTTGCAGACGAGTAATTTATTAACGGAGGTATTACACACTATGGCAGAAGTAAATGTTGAAAAACTAGCCGGCGATATAGGTACAACTGTTGATAAATTGCTACAGCAATTTTCGCAAGCGGGTATCACTAAGCAGGCAACTGATAATGTAACTGAAGCAGAAAAAGCAACGTTACTTGATCATTTAAGTAAGTCACATGGTGGCACGGGCTCTGAAGGCCCTGCACGCATGACTTTACAACGTAAGAGCAAAAGCACACTAAATGTGACTGGCTCTACAGGTAAAGCGAAAGCGGTTCAAGTTGAAGTTCGCAAAACACGTACCTACGTGAAGAAAAGCGCAATGGAACAAGAGCAAGAGCAGCAACGCTTAGCCGCTGAAGAAAAAGCGCGTCTTGAAGAGCAGCAAAAAGCTGAACAAGCAGCCGCTGAGTTAAAGGCAAAACAAGAGGCAGAACGTAAAGCGAAAGAAGACGCTGATCGTAAAGCCAAAGAAGAAGCTAAACGTAAAGCTGATGCTGAGCGTAAAGCGAAACAAAAGCAGATGACCCCAGAGCAAAGTGCTAAGTCTGAGAAAGATCGCATCGAAGCTGAGCGTCTGCAAAAAGAAGCAGAAGAGGCCGCATTGAAGAAAGCTGAAGAAGAAGCGAAACGTCAGGCAGAAGAAGCAAGAAAACTAGCTGAAGAAAATTCAGCTCGTTGGAAGAAAGAAGAAGAAGAGCGTAAGAAGCGTGAAGAAACAGCAGATCACCACCTTACGACTTCAACTTACGCACGTGAAGCAGAAGATGTAGCTGATGCTCGCGAAGAGCAAGGCTCACGCCGTGCGAAGAAAAAGAAAAAAGCGCCAGCAAAAGATAAGTTTGCAGCGTCTAAAGGTAAAAAAGGTAAGCTAAAAGCACCTGCTTCATTACAGCATGGTTTCCAAAAACCAACGGCTGATGTTAAAAATGAAGTGCGTATTAGCGAAACAATTACAGTTGCTGAGCTTGCATCTCGCATGGCTGTTAAAGGCGCTGAAGTTGTAAAAACAATGATGAAAATGGGTGACATGGTTACGATTAACCAAGTTATTGACCAAGAAACTGCACAACTAGTAGCAGAAGAAATGGGCCATAAAGTTATCATTGTTAAAGAAAACGAATTAGAGCAAACAGTACTAAATGACCGCCACGAAGATGGCAAGTCTGAGCCGCGTGCGCCAGTAGTTACTGTTATGGGTCACGTTGACCATGGTAAAACATCGACGCTTGATTACATTCGTTCAGCTAAAGTTGCTTCAGGCGAAGCCGGTGGTATTACGCAGCACATTGGTGCATACCACGTTGAAACTAACGGCAACATGATCACATTCTTAGATACTCCGGGTCACGCCGCGTTTACATCAATGCGTGCTCGTGGTGCTAAAGCGACTGATATTGTAATCTTAGTTGTTGCAGCTGATGATGGTGTAATGCCACAAACTAAAGAAGCGGTACAGCATGCTCGTGCAGCGGGTGTTCCTTTAATCATTGCTGTTAACAAAATGGATAAAGAAGGCGCAGATCCAGATCGCGTTAAAAACGAGTTAGCACAGCTAGACGTTATCCCAGAAGAATGGGGCGGCGACACGCAGTACGTTCATATCTCAGCTAAAACTGGCTTAGGTATTGATGAACTACTTGAAGCTGTACTTATGCAATCTGAGCTATTAGAACTTACTGCACCAAGCCAAGGTATGGCTGCAGGTGTTGTAATTGAATCGCGTCTTGATAAAGGCCGTGGTCCAGTAGCGTCTATTCTTGTTCAGTCAGGTACGCTAAACCAAGGTGACATTGTATTGTGTGGTCTTGAGTATGGCCGTGTTCGTGCAATGCGCGATGAGAACGGTAAAGACATCAAGTCTGCAGGTCCATCTATACCAGTAGAGATTTTAGGTCTGTCTGGTATTCCGGCAGCGGGTGATGAAGCAACGGTAGTTAAAGATGAGCGTAAAGCGCGTGAAGTTGCATTATATCGTCAAGGTAAGTTCCGTGATGTTAAACTAGCACGTCAGCAAAAAGCGAAACTTGAAAACATGTTTACTAACATGGCAGAAGGTGACGTTTCAGAAGTTAACGTGGTACTTAAAGCGGACGTACAAGGCTCTATCGAAGCAATTTCTGATTCACTAACTAAGCTTTCTACTGACGAAGTAAAAGTGAAGATAGTGGGTTCTGGCGTTGGTGGAATTACAGAGACAGACGCAACGCTTGCTGCAGCTTCTAACGCAATTGTTGTAGGTTTCAACGTACGTGCTGATGCATCTGCACGTAAAGTGATTGACTCTGAAAACTTAGATTTACGCTACTACAGCGTTATTTACGCCTTAATTGAAGAAGTTAAGCAAGCGATGTCAGGTATGCTTGCACCAGAATTTAAGCAAGAAATTATCGGTCTTGCTCAGGTTCGTGACGTATTCAAATCACCAAAAATTGGCGCTATTGCCGGTTGTATGGTGACGGAAGGTATTATTAAGCGCAGCGCGCCTATTCGTGTACTACGTGATAACGTGGTTATATACGAAGGTGAACTTGAATCACTTCGTCGCTTTAAAGACGATGTTCAAGAAGTGCGTAATGGTATGGAATGTGGTATCGGTGTTAAGAACTACAATGACGTACGTGTTGGTGACCAAATCGAAGTATTTGAAACAGTTGAAGTACAACGTACTTTATAATTGTTAGCTCACTAAACTAATAAATGGGGGCTTAGCCCCCATTTGTGTATCTATAACTTAATTAGCTTATTATTAAATTTCAATAAGTTACATTTTTAGGACAAATTTCATGAGAGAGTTTTCTCGCACTGATCGTGTTGGCCAGCAAATCCAAAAGGAAATTGCTGTGATTTTACAACGCGAAATTAAAGATCCGCGCTTAGGCATGGTGACAGTGTCTGCGGTAGAAGTATCGCGCGATTTATCTTATGCAAAAATTTTCATCACGGTGTTCAATACAAAAGATGAAGATGCAGCTAAGCAAAGCGCAAAAGTTCTTAACGAAGCAACAGGTTATATTCGCTCGTTACTAGGTAAGCGTATTCGTGCTCGTATTATGCCAGAGCTAAAGTTTGTGGTTGATAATTCATTAATGGAAGGGATGCGTATCTCTAACTTAGTGGACACAATCATCAGAGAAGATAACGCAAAACATGTCAATGAAGACAGCGTTGATGAAGCGCAAAATAACGATGACAATATCGAGCAAGCAGGCGATAAAGACAGTTAAGAAGGCATGTAGCGATGGCAAGACGCAGTAAAGGCCGTGCAATAGATGGGATTTTGTTGTTAAACAAACCGCAAGGCATTTCGTCAAATAAAGCATTACAACAGGCAAAAGGTATATATTTTGCTCAAAAAGCGGGGCATACAGGCGCGCTTGATCCGCTAGCGACTGGTATGCTGCCAATTTGTTTTGGTGAGGCAACTAAGTTTACCCAGTTTTTACTTGATACCGACAAAACTTATGTTGTGCGCGCTAAATTAGGTGAAAGAACAACAACATCAGACTCTGATGGTGAAATAGTTCAGACACGAGATGTAAATGTAACTATAGAACAGCTGAAAAAAGAAATTGCAGCGTTTTTAGGTGAATCTGATCAGTATCCATCAATGTATTCTGCACTTAAATACGAAGGAAAACCTTTGTATAAATATGCCCGCGAAGGTATTGAAGTTCCAAGAAAGTGCAGAAAAATAAATGTGTTTAGTTTAACGCTTGATGAGTTTGATGAAGCAAATAATGAAGTACAAATGACGGCCCATGTATCTAAAGGGACTTACATTCGTACTATTGTTGATGACTTAGGTGAAAATTTAGGCTGTGGTGCTCATGTAATTATGCTTCACCGTTCAGCTGTTGGGCATTATCCTGCAGATAAAATGGTATCGCTCGAGCAACTAGAGTCGTTATTAGCTAAAGCTAAAGACGAAGAAATTTTGCCATCAAGCTACCTTGATGAACTGCTTCTACCTATGGATACAGCATTAGTTGATTTACCTGTTGTAGAGATAAGTGAAGAGCAGGGCATTGCATTTAGCCATGGTCAAGCTGTGGTGCTAGGTAAAGAATTACCAGACGGTGCAATAAAAGTCTTGGCAGATGGCGTGTTTATAGGCACTGGTGAGAAAAATCCTGACGGGCATTTAAAATCAAAGCGCGGTCTATCTAATCAGCAGGCAGAGTAAAGTTTAACTTGTAGTTATTCTTATACTTGTTAGAATACGCCCGCTTAATCGTTTTGGCTGAATTAGTGATCGGCTAAGACACCTTTTAAATTTAATTTTTGGAGTTATTATGTCACTAAGCAATCAAGAAAAAATCGATATCATTGCTAAATTCGCACGTGCTGAAGGCGACACTGGTTCACCTGAAGTACAAGTAGCATTACTTACTTTTGATATCAACAAGCTTCAAGGTCACTTTGCTGATCACAAGCATGACTTCCACTCACGTCGTGGTCTGCTTCGTAAAGTAAGCACTCGCCGTAAATTGCTTGATTACCTTAAAGGTAAAGATATCTCGCGTTATACTGCGTTAATCCAAGAGCTTGGCCTACGTCGCTAAGAACTTGATTACGAGAAAAGGAGCTTTATAGCTCCTTTTTTTGTGCCTGAAATTTAGCAAATAACATCGACTAGTAACTGGCCATAATATTTACACCAATCCGTAATAATACTTAACCATGTTGCGGGGCTAAACGTGTCACTATTCGCGTTAAAAATTTATTTTGAGAACAACTTAATAGCAATTTTTTTGCTTAGTTATTTACACGTTTTTCCACTCTTAAAATAGATCACTTTATTAAGCGGATTAGTATAAAAGTCTTCTATAAAGCTGTGCGCAGTTTTTCTCGTTAATTCAACCCATTTAGATGATAAACATACATACTATAAACTGTTTGCTAGACTCGCATTTTTACGTGGCTTTGGTATATACTATGCGCGTAGATAAAAAGGTTTATCTACAGTTAATAACATCATTGCCAATTGTAGTACTTAATTGATTTCCAACTGAATACAATTATGTACTGTAATTGGTACTTTGATGGAACACTTATTTAGATTTAAAGGATATTTTAAGTGCAAGCAATTATAAAAGAATTTCAACTAGGTCAACACACTGTAACTCTAGAAACAGGCGCAATTGCGCGTCAAGCAGATGGTGCAGTTTTAGCAAGCATTGGCGACACGTCAGTTTTAGTAACTGTTGTTGGTAAGCGTGAAGCACAACCTGGCCAAGACTTTTTCCCACTAACAGTAAACTACCAAGAGCGTATGTACGCTGCAGGTCGTATCCCAGGTGGTTTCCTTAAGCGTGAAGGTCGTCCAAACGACGGTGAAACACTAATAGCACGTCTTATTGACCGTCCAATTCGTCCACTTTTCCCAAATGGTTTCGTTAACGAAGTACAAGTTATTGCAACTGTTGTGTCTGTTAACCCTGAGATCCAACCTGATATGGTTGCAATGATTGGTACATCTGCGGCGCTTGCTATTTCTGGCATCCCGTTCAGCGGTCCAATTGGTGCTGCGCGTGTTGGTTACATTGGTGGCGAATATGTTCTTAACCCAACGTTAAAAGAACTTGAAGAAAGCCAACTAGATTTAGTAGTAGCGGGTACAGATAACGCGGTACTTATGGTTGAATCTGAAGCAGACGTTCTTGCAGAAGACGTAATGCTAGGCGCTGTTGTATATGGCCATGAGCAATCTCAAGCTATCATCAACGCTATTAACGAATTTAAAGCAGAAGCAGGCAAGCCTACTTGGGATTGGACTGCACCTGAGAAAAACGTATCTCTTGAAGAGAAAGTAGCTGAACTTGCTGCTGATAAAGTAGGCGAAGCTTACCGTATCACTGATAAAGTAGCGCGTAAAGAAGCACTTGGCGTAGCTAAAGATGCAGTTATCGAAGCACTATCAAGCGAGCTTGCTGAAGGCGAAACGCTTGATAAGCAAGAAGTGGGTAAGGTATTCGGTTCACTTGAGAAGAAAATTGTTCGTGGCCGTATCGCTGCAGGCGAAAAGCGTATCGATGGTCGTGAACCAGATATGATCCGCGCACTAGACGTAATGACTGGCGTATTACCGCGTACTCACGGTTCTGCTATCTTTACACGTGGTGAAACTCAAGCATTAGTTACGGCTACGCTTGGTACAGAGCGTGATTCACAGTTAATCGATGACTTAACTGGCACACACAAAAACCACTTTATGCTTAACTATAACTTCCCTCCATTCTGTGTAGGTGAAACAGGTTTTGTAGGTTCTCCTAAGCGTCGTGAAATCGGCCACGGTAACCTAGCTAAGCGTGGTATTGCAGCAGTTATGCCTACGCTAACAGATTTCCCTTACTCAATCCGTGTAGTATCTGAAATCACTGAATCAAACGGTTCATCTTCAATGGCGTCTGTATGTGGTACTTCACTGGCACTTATGAACGCAGGTGTGCCAATTAAAGCATCTGTTGCAGGTATTGCGATGGGTCTAGTAAAAGAAGACGAGAAATTCGTTGTTCTTTCTGACATCTTAGGTGATGAAGATCACTTAGGTGACATGGACTTTAAAGTAGCGGGTACTGCTGCAGGTATTACTGCACTTCAAATGGATATTAAAATTGAAGGTATCACGCAAGAAATCATGCAAATTGCGCTTAAACAAGCAAAAGCAGCACGTTTACACATCTTAGAAGTTATGGACGAAGCTATTTCTGCTCCTTCTGAAGAGCTTTCAATGTTTGCTCCACGCATTTACACAATGAAAATTCCACAGAAGAAAATCGCTGAAGTTATCGGTAAAGGTGGCGCTACTATTCGTCAACTTACTGAAGAAACAGGTACAACGATTGAGATTGGTGACGACGGTACAATTAAAATTGCCGCTACTGACGGTGAAAGTGCTGCAAATGCAATCAGCCGTATCGAGCAACTAACAGCTGAACTTGAAGTAGGTACTATTTACGAAGGTAAAGTTGTACGAATCGTAGATTTTGGTGCGTTCGTAAACATTCTTCCTGGTAAAGATGGTTTAGTACATATTTCTCAAATTAGTACTGAGCGCGTTAATAACGTTGCTGACCACCTTAGCGAAGGTCAAGAAGTTAAAGTCAAAGTACTAGAAGTAGATCGCCAAGGCCGTGTACGTCTAAGTATTAAAGAAGCAATGGAATCTGCTGCACCAGCAGCTGATGCGCCAACTGACGCGTAATTGCTAATGCTTAATCCAGATATTTACTGGATAATATAAAAGGGGGCTGTTTAGCCCCTTTTTTTATGCTTTAATGAGGAACTTGAATTTAAACAAAGATTATTCAAGGAGGTTCGATTACTTACGATGATATACAGTGTATATGTGATTATGAACCAAATTGGTCGTCGTCAGTCTTAGAGCTACCAACCTTGGTATTAAGGATTTTAATGATATTCAAACACATTGCTTTGGCGTCTTTTGCTATTTTGTCTTTAAGCGCTTGCCAAACAACAACTCAATCAGAACCAACACCAGTGGTCAATGTGCCTTTTACAGCACCATTAGCGTCTGACTTTCGCAGTGAAATAGCCATAGCGCGTTATTCTGAGTTACTCAACAGAGCTGATTTAACACCCGAGCAACAAGCTAAATTATATTATGATCGGGGAGTACTGTTTGACAGCTTAGGTATGACGACATTGTCGCGTATTGACTTCAACCGTGCTGTAAAGCTTAAGCCAGACTTAGCCGAAGTTTATAATTTTTTAGGTATTCAACATACATTAATGCAGCAATACGAAAAAGCGTATGAGCTTTTTGATTCTGCTTTAGAGCTGGATGAAGAACATGAGTATGCTTATTTAAACCGGGGCATTGCATTGTACTATGGCGATAGGCCTAGTATTGCAAAGACCGATTTTAGCCAATTTTTAGCGCGTTCTCCCAATGATCCTTACCGCGTGTTGTGGGTTTATTTAGCACAAGCTAAATTAGATAAAGACTCAGCGCTCGCCGAACTAAAAACCAATTCTAAAGCGCTTGATGACTCACAATGGGCTTATCAGCTAATTTCACTTTTTGCAGGTGATATGAATGAGCATGCATTTTTATCTGGCGTTAGCGATGGCGTTAAGTCAGAGCAAGAATATGCACAACGTTTGTGCGAAGCTTATTTTTACTTAGCTAAGCTACATCAAGCTGCAGGTGATACCTATGTTGCTGCGGATTATTTTAGATTGGCACTGTCTACCAACGTTCATGAGTTCATAGAATACAAATATGCACGTTTAGAACTTGAGCTGTTAATGGAAGCAGACGCAAGTTAGTGTGTTAAGAGCAACAATCGCGTTACTTTTTAGCTTATCAATAGCAGGCTCGAGTAACAGTTATGGCGGTATTGGTTTTTGGCAGGTATTAAATGCCAAGGCCAATCCGCTACAATTATATTGGCAATTTCCACACTACTTTTTAGCACGTATAAATAAGCTGCCTAAAAACAT
Source organism: Pseudoalteromonas sp. 10-33 (assembly GCF_001469195.1). NCBI lineage: Bacteria > Pseudomonadati > Pseudomonadota > Gammaproteobacteria > Alteromonadales > Pseudoalteromonadaceae > Pseudoalteromonas > Pseudoalteromonas sp. 10-33. The sequence continues at coordinate 38,433 of NZ_LOFI01000025.1, forward strand.
CCTTGGCCTACTTGCTAGGCATCAAATTCCTACTGCGCAATACGAGTATTCTTTACATCTGCTCAAGGTAAAACAGATCAAAGCTGCTAAATTATTTTGGCGGGCAAGTTTACCCAATATAAGTAATGCTCAGATTGCTAACTTATCGCAGCAACTACTCGCTACTGAGCAATGGGGCGATCTTAATATATTAAACGCGTTAGGATACCTTAAGCCTGGTTTTGTATTAAATCATTTTAATTTACACCATGGTGTTATTCACACACAGATCCCTAAGCCATTTTTACATTCATTGGAGTTTTTATCGTTAGACTCTAATATTTTGGCAAATAAAAAATGCCAGTTTAATGTTTTAACGATGAGCGATCATCGAAGTGGACTTTATAAGTTGTCGGCATTAATAAAAACCTATAATAAAAAACCTGAGCCAAGACAGGGCGCTTTTTGTTTTAGTAAACCAGTATATGTGGCAGGTGCTTTAAAATGCAGCAATAGCATGAGTAAAGCGGCTAATTGTGATTGGCAATCAGCGTTAATAAATCAACAGCTTTTAAGAAAATTTGATTTTGTTGTGATGATGTCCAGATATGGAAGTGCTAATGTTAGCCGTGGTGTTATGCAATTAAATTCAGGCGCTAATTATGGTATTTTTTTGCACGAGCTAATGCACTTTAATGGCTTTGAAGATGAATATATTTTACCCAAGTCTAAGCAAGCTTGGTTGTGTAAAAGGAGAGGTTTAGTTGCTCCTAACTTGTATATTGCACAAAAAGGTGAAAAATCACCAAATGGTTGGCATAAAAGTAAAAGCTGCCAGATTGGGGGTGTAGCCTACAAACCAAGTAAAGACTGGTCAATTCTAGAATATCAGCAGATCACGCTTTCTGATCAATACAGGGCCCTTTGGTTGGCACATATAGATAAAATTAAGCGTTAATATGTTTATAACCATAGGTTTTTAAGTCCCTATTTTCCTTCTTTAAATTAACTCAACATGCTTCGCTTTTTATAGACAAAATATGTGTTATTGAGTATAACTAATACCATTAATGTCGTTTAAAAACAGGCAGTAAAAGCATCACTTAATGTATAAAAGTGGCGCCCTGATAAACTTATGATTATAAAAGGCCCTACATTATGACTTTGCTCTGGATACCCTTGTTATCCTTGATTGGCAGTGTTATTTCTGCATTCACAGGCAAACTTTCTCGCAATCAAAGTACATTTATTACTGTGCTTGCACCGTTAACCGCTTTGGCTATTACTTTATACCACGCGCCTGCGGTTCTCTCTGGTGAAACTATTCGCTATTCATTAGCGTGGATCCCATCTATTGGGCTTGATTTATCGCTTCGTATAGACGGTTTAAGCCTCTTGTTTATGTTTATGATACTAGGCATTGGTTTGCTTGTTATTGTATATACACGTTATTACCTCAGCGCTAATGACTCAATGGCTAAGCTTTATAGCTACTTAATGTTATTTATGACGGCAATGCTAGGTATTGTTATGTCTAATAACGTTATACAACTATGGTTATTTTGGGAATTGACCAGTATCAGTTCTTTTTTATTGATAAGCTATTGGTGGCATAAATCTGAAGCGCGTAAGGGCGCGCGAATGGCCCTAGCTGTAACGGGTGCAGGCGGTTTAGCACTACTTGGCGGGTTAATGTTGTTAGGGGACATTGTTGGCAGTTACGACTTAGATGTTATTTTAGCGAGTAAAGCTATTATACAATCCCATGATTTATACGAATTAGCACTTGTTTTAGTATTGCTGGGTGCATTTACTAAGTCGGCTCAGTTTCCGTTTCACTTTTGGTTACCCCATGCCATGGCTGCGCCTACGCCTGTTAGCGCTTATTTACACTCAGCAACAATGGTTAAAGCAGGAATCTTTTTACTTGCGCGTTTCTATCCAGCTTTAGCTGGGACCGAGATGTGGTTTTTATTAGTTGGTTTAACGGGTTTAGCTACACTGTTGTTTGGTGCTTACATTGCGTTATTTAAGCACGATTTAAAGGGGTTACTTGCATATTCGACAATTAGCCACTTAGGTTTGATCACGCTATTACTTGGCCTTGATACCGAGCTTGCAACGGTGGCCGCCATATTTCATATAATTAACCATGCGACATTTAAAGCCTCGCTATTTATGGCAACCGGTATTATTGACCATGAAACTGGTACGCGTGATATGCGTAAACTCAATGGTATGTGGCGGTTTATGCCTTATACTGCAACCCTTGCTATGGTTGCTGCTGCAGCTATGGCGGGCGTGCCTCTGCTCAATGGTTTCTTATCTAAAGAAATGTTTTTTGCCGAAACACTCCATCAGCAAGTACTTGGCTCTATGTCATGGTTAATACCGGTGCTTGCGACGGTGGCTGGTGCATTTGCAGTTGCCTATTCAGCCCGCTTTATTCACGATGTATTTTTTAACGGTGACCCAATAGACTTACCGCGAACACCGCATGAACCTCCACGCTATATGCGAGTGCCAATAGAAATACTGGTTGTACTGTGTATTTTGGTGGGTATTTTCCCAAGCTTTACTGTTGATAGTATTTTATCTGCAGCCTCATTAGCAGTATTAGGGGAGGCGATGCCAGAGTATAAATTAACAATTTGGCATGGTTTTAATTTGCCGTTACTGATGAGTGCAATGGCTGTTGCCGGTGGTTTGTTCATTTACGTAAATCGCAAATATTTATTTCAATTTCAGGCGTCATTACCCACACTGAATGCTAAAAAAACCTTTGAGCGTGCCGTGCTGAGTGTCGTTGCATGGTGTCAAAGTAAAATTAACAGTACTGAAAACGGTTCTTTACAGCGCTACTTAGTTATTATGCTGGGCGTTGTATTACTTTGTGCAGGTTGGCCATTATTTGAAATGCAACAATTAGCCGGCAGTATGCCGCGCACACCTGTTGATGTACATAATGCGATTGGTGCTGGTTTATTAATAATTGGGGCAATAGCCACCGTTATTTGGCACAGATCAAGAATGGTCGCACTGTTAATGCTTTCTATTGTTGGTTTAATGGTGTCGGTCTTATTCACTCGTTTTTCTGCGCCAGATTTAGCGTTAACTCAGCTAACAGTTGAAGTTGCCACCATTATATTGCTAATGCTTGCGCTGTTCTTTTTACCGCAGCATACGCCTAAAGAGTCGAGCTCGTTGCGAGTGCTACGCGACTTAGGGATTGCTTCTACTATTGGTGTCGTAGTTGCAAGTATTTGTTATGCAATACTAACGCGCCCATTAAATTCTATTTCTGATTACTTTGTCGCTAATGCTAAAACGGGTGGCGGTGGCACAAATGTAGTTAACGTTATACTGGTCGACTTTAGAGGGTTTGACACCCTAGGCGAAATAACGGTACTGGGCATTGCTGCACTAGGTATATTTAAAGTGTTATCGCGTATTCCGCTATTTATGCCGGCTAGCGACAGTGAAGGGCGTCCTTGGGCGCGTGAACGATACCCAATTTTACTTGCAAGTATTTCACAAAGTTTATTACCGCTGGCATTGTTAGTATCAGCATATATATTCTTGCGTGGTCATAACTTACCCGGCGGTGGCTTTATTGCTGGTTTAGTTACGTCAATAGCCTTTATTTTACAGTACATGGCGCATGGCTCTAATTGGATCACCGAGCGCTTTGATATCAACTATCGTAAAATTATCGCCTCGGGTATAGGTATAGCAATGTTTACCGGTGTGGGTAGTTGGTTTTTTGGTAGACCATTTTTAACCACGTGGTTCGATTACTTTGATATTCCATTTGTAGGTAAAACAGAACTTGCTAGTGCAATTGTGTTTGACCTTGGCGTGTACCTCACAGTTGTAGGTGCAACATTAATGATTTTAGCTAGTTTGGGTAATATGACTTCCGATGCCCCTAAAAAAGAGGTGAATATTTAATGGAGCTATTATACGCATCGTGCGTTGGTGTATTAGTTAGCTGCGGTATATTTTTACTGTTAAGAGCACGTACGTTTCCTGTTGTACTGGGTCTTACCATGATTTCATATGCAGTAAACTTATTTTTATTTTCATCAGGGCGTTTAACTATAAACAAAGCCGTTGTGCTTGGTACCGGTGCAGATTACGCCGATCCACTTCCTCAAGCCTTGGTTTTAACCGCAATTGTAATTGGTTTTGCAATGACAGCATTTGTGGTTATTTTGGCTATTCGTGGACGTGCTGATTTAGGAAGCGACCACGTTGATGGAAGCCCCGTTAAATCAGCTGCAGCAAGTAAGGAGCAAAAATGATCCAACATTTAGCTTCGTTACCTATTTTACTGCCTATGCTTGCTGCTGTCATTTTGTTACTCCCACCTTGCGGTAAAAGTGTACAAATTCGTCGATACGCATCAAATACCATGGCGCTTATTACATTTGCTGTTAGTGTGTTTTTATTAATACATATTTACAACACAGGCATTAGTGTTTATGCCATCGGTGATTGGTCAGCCCCCTACGGGATAGTACTTGTGGCCGATAATTTATCAACGTTACTAGTAGCGCTAACCTCGTTTTTAGGACTTGGAGCCATTTTATTTGGCAGTGCAGGCGATGATGAAAAAGGGAGCTTTTATCACCCACTGGTTCATTTTTTAGTGCTGGGTGTTAATGGCGCTTTTTTAACCGGTGATTTATTTAACCTGTTTGTGTTTTTTGAAGTTTTACTGATTGCATCGTATGCATTACTTATGCACGGTGGCGACAAACAAAACACACGTGCAGCACTACAATATGTAATTCTAAACTTAGTGGGCTCGAGTGTATTTTTAATCGGTTTAGGTATTTTATATGGCGTATTAGGTACATTGAATATTGCTGATATGGCGCAAAAGGTATCACAACTTAATGGCGATGATGTATTTATTGCTAAAGCCGGCGGTTTATTACTACTTATTGTATTTGCTTTAAAAGGCGCATTGTTGCCGCTACATTTATGGCTTCCAAATACGTATGCTAGCGCAAAACCTGTTGTTGCAGCCTTATTTGCTATTATGACTAAGGTGGGTGTTTATGCCATGCTGCGTGTTTACACCGTTATATTTGGTGAACAGGCGGGTGCACTTGAGCACATGGTACAACCTTGGCTTTGGGGATTAGCGATTGCAACGATTGTGGTTGGCGCCATGGGCGCTATCGCTGCGCAAGATTTGCGTAAGTTAACCGCTAATTTAGTCTTAGTGTCGGTAGGTACTTTAGTTGCGCTAGTAGCTTTACAAAATGTAAATGCAACGGCTGCATTGTTGTATTACTTAGTGCATTCAACATTAGTGAGTGCTGCGTTATTTTTACTAGCTGACTTAATTGCTAAGCAACGCGGTAAAGTTGCTGATAGGCTTGTTGGTGGGCGCGCAGTTAAACAACCGCTTTTACTTGGGGCATGCTTTGTTATAGCAGCCTTAACAGTGGTAGGTATGCCGCCACTATCGGGCTTTGTTGGTAAAATATGGATACTAAAATCGACGTTAAATAGTGAGCAAGCCTTAGTATTTTGGCCTGTGTATTTAGTGACAAGCTTTGCGCTTTTAGTGGCACTTTCTCGAGCGGGTACAAGTTTGTTTTGGGAAAGAAAGGATAAACGCAGCGAAAGCGCAGACTGCGCTGATGCAAACCCATTACAAGTGACAGTAATAATAGGTTTACTTGCTTGTTCGCCGCTGTTAGTTATTTTCGGTGGGCCGATTAGCGAGTACATGGTAGGTGCTGCTACGCAGTTACATGATATTAGCGGCGGTATAAATGCTGTACTTAAAGGAGGCATGTAATGAGACTACAAGCCCGTTTTCGGTGGTTACCAACGCCATTTCGTAGTTTATTTTTGTTTATAGTATGGTTGTTGCTTAACAATAGTGTGTCGGTTGGCCATATTGTACTGGCAACATTTTTTGCTATTTTTATTCCTATTTTAAGCTTTTCATTTAGAGATCCTCAGCCGCTAATTTTAAAGCCAGGGCTAGCTCTAAAACAATTTGTAATTGTACTTTACGATATTATTGTTGCTAACTTACAGGTTGCGTTATTAATTGTTGGGCCTTCCAAAAAGCTACGCCCAGCATTTATTAAAGTCCCATTAGACTTAACTCACGATATGCCGATTACAATTTTAGCAAGCAGTGTGTCGTTAACTCCCGGTACTGTAAGTGCTGAGGTGTATCCTATTCCTGAGTCGTTAGCTGAGGGAGAGGAAATGACGCAGCGTTATTTGCTCATACATGTACTTGACCTTGACGACGAGGCTGAGCTTATCAAGCATATTAAAAAACGCTACGAAGCTCCACTAAAGGAGATATTTCAATGTTAGATACTGTATTACTTATTGTTTTCGCAATGATAGGACTTTCTTTACTGCTTAATTTATGGCGTTTAATTATTGGCCCATCAATCCCCGATAGAGTATTGGCGCTTGATACTATGTACATAAATGTTATTGCACTCATTGTTTTATACAGTATAAGCATGGGAACAGGGTTGTACTTTGAGGCCGCATTATTAATAGCTATGCTGGGTTTTGTAAGCACAGTAGCTGTATGTAAGTATTTACTACGTGGCGATATAATCGAATAAGGTGGCAAAATGATTAGCGAATGGGTTGTATCAATTTTATTGTTATTTGGTGGCACGTTTATTTTAATTGGTTCGTTAGGCTTATTAAAACTGCCAGACTTTTTTATGCGTTTACATGGCCCAACTAAAGCAACAACGTTGGGTATGGCAAGTATGTTAATTGCCGCTATGGTGTATTTTGCAAACTCTAAAACGGGTTTAAGTGTTAAAGAAATACTGATCACTATATTTCTATTAATAACGGCCCCAATTAGTGGCTATATGTTAATTAAGTCGGCTATTCATCATAAACTCAAACCAAAAGAGGGCACCAAAGGCCTGGACAATATTGAGGATGATTAAGCTTTATTGATTAGTAAACTATTAAGTTTACGTTGAAGCAAAGCGTTATAGATATTAAACCGAATAAAGAAATTTATTCGGTTTTTGCCAATGGCAAACCAGTTAACGCTTTTATGAGGAGTTTTTAATTGAGCTTAGATGCATATTTGTTCGTATTAGGCTCTATAAATTAATAATAAGCTTTAAATTTTATGAATAACCTCAATCCAAAAAAATTACTTAATAGCAAATGGACTGCAACACCTGCCATTAATAAAGAAAAGCATTTTGTAATTGTAGAAGTAGAGTACGATGAAGATGCTAATGTAATAGCCTGTATTACTGAGTCGGTGTTTTCTAAAAATCAATATCCTATTAGCTGGCGAGACCTTAAAAACATTGAAAAATGGCGTCAAGGTTGGAAGTAGCTTTTAACAAACCTAATATAAAATAGTAGGTTGGGGTATAAACGTTCACTTGTTGTAGTCTAAAAGTAGCAAACTTAGGTACGATTTTGAGCTGAAAATACAGCAATACTAATAATTGAAAAAACCAGCATTTAGCTGGTTTTAAAAGTGCATAGCAAGCGGCTATTTTTCATCTGCGTATTTTACGCGAATCTTACTTTTATCAACGGTTGATTGATTAAGTACTTTAATCGCGCTTTTACTTTCAATGTCGTTTGGCATTTCTAAAAAGGCAAATCCTTTAGATTGGCCAGTTTCTTTATCAAGTACCAAGTTACAAGTTGTCACTTTACCGTGAGCTGTAAACAACGTACGAAGGTCTTGCTCTGATGTTGTGCGAGACAAATTACGAACTAATAATTTCATATTTAACCTAAATAATGGGTTCAGCTTGATTATCTCAAGTAATTTGGCTTTAACCTAATTATATTTTTACTCAGCCATACACTCCTTAATTTAAGCTACTTAATTTAACATTAAGAACAATAGCGTTAATTGGTAATAAATAAATGGTTATTTAAATTTAAAATTGGTAAGTTATGTTTTAAATTTATAGATGACCAATGTTTTGTGTGTGGGGTATTATGCCAATGTATCGCTTAGGTATTTTAAAAATAGTTATTGTATGTTTTTTATGTTGCGGATTGGCCGCTTGTGGTAGTTCGGGCTCACAAGGCGAACCAGTAAGTATTGCCTTGACAGCCCAAACCCCGGCTGTAATAGGCGGTGAAACTTCAGTCAGTATTAACAGTGACCGTGATAGTACGGTAACTGGCGAGCTTTCTATATCTGATGCTCAAGCCAGTGAAGCTGTATTTAATGCTCAAAGTGATACTCAAACGAGTTATGGTACATTTAGCCTTACAAGTGACGGTAGTTGGTTTTATACCTTAAATACAAACCATGCAAATATTAATTCTTTAGATGAAAATGAAATCCTACTTGACGAAATAGCAGTCAGTTCAGCCGATGGGACTGAAGCAACTATAACTGTCACTATCGTAGGTGTTGCCTCGGCTGATGATTTTTTAGTAACCGATGAAACAATACTTAATGCTGACGGTGTTAATTCAGGGCTGAGCGCATATGCACTAATAGAAACTGTTTTTAGCGAAGGGGCTATAGAGTCGCCAGATATGTACACTGGTAACCATGAAGGTATTACCCATATAATTGAAGATACTGACTCAATAATTGGTAATCACTTTGTTTTTTTAGCGCATCGCGATGAAGACCAAGATAGAGATAAAGGGTTGACTGATAGGCAGCGCAACGAAATAAAAGCTTACGATAAGTCACCCGCGGCAACCCTTGCTTTTGAAAATGAAACAGTACAATACAGTTGGAAGTTTAAAGTAAGTAGTGAGCTTGAATTAACGAGCAAATTTAGTCATTTTTTTCAAATAAAAGCTCGGAACGAGAGTAACGACAACACCAATGGCAACGACGACCAGCCTATTATTACGCTCTCTGGGGCGCAAAAAAACAGTACCGGTAATCAACTACAGGTGCGCTATAGCGCAGGCTTTGATGAAAATGGTAACAGCACTGGGCTTGATAAAAACCTCATAGAAACCGATTGGTCACTTATTACTGATGAATGGGTAGCGGTATTTGTTCAAGCGACCTTTAGCGAAGAAGGTAAGTTTGAAATGACCCTCACCCGCTTAAGTGACAACGAAGAGCTATTTAATATAAGCGAGCAAAACATAGATATGTGGCGTGGTTTTAGCGGTGATGACTTTGCTCGCCCTAAATGGGGGATTTATCGCTCAATAGTAGAGACCGACAGCCTTCGCGCCGAGGAAGAGCAGGTACGATTTGCTGATTTTGTGATTAAAAAAGGCGTTTTGACAAAGTAGCCGAATGAATGGATTTAGAACACTCACAAAAAAGCCCTTACCAATTAATTTGTTAAGGGCTTTTTTAATGCGTTATAAAAAGTAATTATTTTACTTCTTTACCAGCGGCTTGTTGGTCAGCGTGATAGCTTGAGCGCACAAACGGGCCAGAGGCTGCATGAGTAAAGCCAATTTCATCAGCGTACTCTTTTAATGCGTCAAACTCTGCTGGTGGCACGTAACGTTTAACTGGTAAGTGATGCTTAGATGGCTGTAAGTATTGGCCAACAGTAAGCATATCTACGTTATGCGCACGCAGGTCACGCAGTACTTCTTCTATTTCGCTAATCTCTTCACCTAAACCAACCATTAAGCCTGACTTAGTTTTTACTTCTGGGTGTGCTTCTTTAAAGCGACGAAGTAATTCTAAAGACCATTTGTAATCGGCACCTGGGCGCGCAAGTTTGTATAGGCGTGGCGCTGTTTCTAAGTTGTGGTTAAACACATCAGGTGGCGTTTCAATTAAAATTTCAAGCGCACGGTCCATACGACCACGGAAATCGGGTACTAAAATCTCGATGGTGATCGTTGGATTGTGTTTACGAATTTCGCGAATACAATCGGCAAAGTGCTGTGCGCCGCCATCACGTAAATCATCACGGTCAACCGAGGTAATTACGACGTAGCTTAGCTTCATGTCTTTAATTGTTAGTGCAAGCTTTTCTGGCTCTGCTGCATCAGGTTTTAATGGGCGACCATGGGCAACATCACAAAATGGGCAACGACGCGTACAAATAGCACCTAAAATCATAAAGGTTGCTGTACCGTGGTTAAAACACTCAGATAGGTTAGGGCACGAGGCCTCTTCACATACTGAATGTAAGCCATGCTTACGCATTGCTTGTTTAATACCATCGATACGCTCAGTTGATTTAGGTAAGCGAATTTTAAGCCACTCTGGCTTGCGCAACATTTCGGTTTTTTCTGTTGGTAAAACTTTAACGGGGATCAACGCCATTTTTTCTGCGTCGCGTAGTTTTACACCTGGTTCCATTTTGACTGGTTTATTCATTCGTTTTCAAACCCTTCAGTATGCTTAACCTGTGCTGCATTAAGCTTTTTTATCATGTGTTTTACTAGGCCTTCACCTGCGCTTTGTAGGTTTTGAGGGCCATTCAATTCTTTCGTTTGCACCATATTCATGCCGGCATAACCACACGGGTTTATGCGTAAAAACGGGCTTAGATCCATGTTAACATTTAATGCTAAACCATGAAACGAGCAGCCGCGGCGAACTCTTAAACCTAATGATGCAATTTTGCTGTCGTTAACGTAAACACCCGGTGCGTCGGCTTTAGCGTATGCTTTTATATCGTATTCAGCAAGCGACTCAATAATGCACTCTTCGAGCCAGGTTACAAGCTCTCGCACACCAATTTTTAAGCGGCGCAAATTAAATAATACATACATCATTTGTTGGCCAGGGCCGTGATAAGTTACCTGGCCGCCGCGATCAACTTTAATCACTTCAATGTCGCCTGGGGCGAGTAAATGCTCGTCTTTTCCTGCTTGGCCTTGAGTAAATACACTTTCGTGCTCTACAAGCCAAATTTCATCTGGAGTGCTGTCATCTCGGGTGTCGGTAAAGTCTTGCATTTTTTGCCAAATTGGCATGTAACGCTGACGACCTAGTTGGCGTACGATCAAGGTGTTTTCGTTCACAACAAATCTCAATTATGGCTTAAAGCATGTGACGTACGTCATCGATATTGCTGATCACGTTGTAAATTTCTTCAATGTGCTTACCGCTTGTAACAGTAGCTACTAGCGTTACAGACTCATAATTACCTTTACTGCTTGGTTTGACTTTTGGTGCGTAATCACCCGGAGCAATAGGTTGTAATTTTGCTAATATTTGATCTGTTAAATTAACATTGGCTAAACCCATAATTTTAAATGTAAATGGGCAAGGGTACTCTAGGTACTCATCAAATTTAGTATTTTTAACTGGTTGAACCACGATAGTGACTCCTCATACAAAAGTGTGAACTCTATGTAAAGCTCGAAGCTTAATACAGATAGGCGTTTAGCAGTGTTGCATATATGGGGCGCATTCTAGCATTTTTCAAGCAAAAAAAAACGCCTCATAACAGAGGCGCTTTTTTAACAACCCAACAACTGTGGGTTTATATTTACGTTTACATTATTTGTAAGCGTAAATAGTCGTAGATTTTGCTAAAGAAGCTGCCTTCTTCCACTTCTTCAAGTGTTACTAGTGGGTATTGTGCAATGTCTTCACCCTCTAGTTGCAAGAACAAGGTGCCTACTTTAGTGCCTTTGGCTAGTGGGGCTTCAAGTGTATTGTCTAATTCAAAGTTAGCCTTTAGGTTTTTATGCTGACCGCGTGGAATAGTAATAGGTGTATCTTCTAAAATACCTAACGATACATTTTCTTTGTTACCCATCCAAATGCGTTGTTCTGCAAAGCTGTCGCCCGCTTTATAAGGTGTAATTGTCTCAAAAAAGCGAAAGCCGTAGTTGAGTAGCTTTTTACTTTCTACTTTTCGTGCACGCTCGCTTGATGTACCCATAACAACAGCAATTAAGCGCATACCATTTTTAGTGGCTGAGGTAACAAGGCTGTAACCAGCTTCAGAAGTATGGCCTGTTTTTATGCCATCAACGTCTAGGCTTTCATCCCATAATAACGAGTTACGGTTATATTGTTTAATGCCGTTGTAGGTGTATGACTTTTCTTTGTAGATAGCATATTCTTCAGGTACATCTCTGATAAGTGCTGCGCTTAATGTGGCCATATCACGAGGTGTTGTGTAGTGCTCGTCTGTATCTAACCCGTGGCTGTTAATAAAGTGGCTATTACTCATACCTAATTTAGCGGCATGTGCATTCATTAAGTCGGCAAAAGCACTTTCACTGCCTGCTATGTGCTCCGACATAGCAACACAGGCGTCGTTCCCTGATTGAATGATAATGCCATGATTCAACTCATCTACACTAATTTGTTTACCCACTTCAATAAACATTTTTGAAGATTCTGGGAAGTTTTTTGCCCATGCTTTTTCGCTAATTGTAACCATGTCGGTAGGGGCTATGTTACCTACTTTAATTTCTGTACCAATTACATAACTGGTCATCATTTTAGTTAAGCTTGCTGGTGCGAGTTTAGTATCGGCTTCGCCCTCAGCAATAACCTTACCAGTTGTAAAGTCGACTAAAAAATAACCCTTTGCATTAACTTGAGGTGGTGCCGGAATGATTTGGGCGCTGGCTGAAAATACGGCGGCTGAACAAACTAAGCCACATACACCTTTGAGGATTTTATGTTTAATTGATTTCATCATACTCATTAATGGTTAAAGTTAAAAATTCGCGTTATGCCATTCTATACCCAAACACCCGTGAGATGCGAGCGTCGTTGGGCTAGTTTGGGTACTTGTCTTACTGAGTGTAAAGCAAGAACGCGTTTTGAAATTGATTTTGTTTTAATTTTTTTAATACTTTTTCTGCATGCTGTGCGTTTTTTATTGGCCCTAAATGCAGTCTATAAATAGTGTCTTTTTTAACAATATTTGTCGGTAATTTGTATTGTTGGCGTAAACGCTGTGCAAGGGCTTCAATATTTGCCAATGTGCTGCCAGCAGCCACTTGAATATACGTTTTATTAGCTGCAGAGCTAGAAAGCGTAATCGCTTCAAGCTTAACCTTTGCTGTACCATGTTTGTAATAGCCAAGCTTGTATGCGGCTGCATAGGAAAGGTCAATAATTCTGTCATCGTGAAAAGGCCCACGGTCGTTTACGCGTACAATGACTGACTTACCATTTTGCGTGTTTGTAACACGAACAAAACTAGGCAAAGGTAATGTTTTATGCGCTGCGGTCATGGCAAACATATCGTATATTTCACCATTTGAAGTGTGGTAGCCGTGAAATTTTCGGCCATACCACGATGCAATGCCTTCTTCTTTATAACCTGTTTCGTCAAGCATAGGGGTGTAACGTTTACCGAGTACCTCGTAGGGGCGAGAAGCACTGGCACTTTTTTGCACCTCGGTAACTATGGCGTCTTGCATTTCAAGCGCAGTTGGCGTACGCAGTGGGGCTGAATCATGACGCATGTGGTAACGCCCACTCGAACCACTGCTACAGGCACTGACAGTAATAGCGAGTAAGATGGTTATGAGAGTTTGAGCGTAACGTTGCATTATTTTAAAAGCATCCTTTTATCTGTTGCTATCGACATAATAATACCAAAGCCAGCCATTAGCGTAATCATTGATGTGCCACCATAACTTATCAGAGGCAATGGCACGCCTACAACAGGTAGTAGCCCCGATACCATGCCAATGTTTACAAATATATAAACAAAAAAAGTTAAGGTTAGTGCGCCTGCTAACAGCTTTCCAAACGCGTCTTGTGCATTTACTGCAATATACAAGCTGCGGCCAATAATAAACAAGTACAAGCTAAGTAAAATGCAAACACCAAATAAGCCAAACTCCTCACTCAATACCGAAAAAATAAAATCGGTATGCCGCTCTGGTAAAAACTCAAGTTGTGACTGTGTACCTTGCAACCAGCCTTTACCTTCAACGCCACCAGAACCAATGGCTATTTTCGACTGAATAATATGATAACCCGAGCCAAGTGGATCGCTCTCAGGATCTAAAAATGTCAGTACGCGTTGGCGTTGATAAGCATGCATACCGTATTGCCAAAATGGCCAAGCTGCTAAGGCAACCGCCGCGCTTAAAAAGCTAATTAGTCGCCAGCTCAACCCAGATAAAAAAAGTACAAATATGCCAGAGCTTGCAATTAGTATTGATGTACCTAAGTCTGGTTGCTCTTTAATTAATAATGTAGGCAGCATTACTATCGCAAAGCCGAAAATTAAGTGTAGTGGTCGAGGTGGTAAATGTTTGCGACCAATATACCATGCTACCATCATCGGTACTGCTAGCTTCATTAATTCAGAGGGTTGAAAACGAGTTATACCTAAATCAAGCCAACGTTGCGCGCCTTTAGAACTCACACCAAATAACAACACACCAACCAGCATTAATAATCCAGCGCAGTACATAGGTATAGTGAGCCTTTTAAGTGTAGCAGGGGGGATTTGTGCAAGTACTATCATGGCAATGATGGCCACACCCATCCGCGTCATGTGCCTTATCATCATGGCTGATTCTTGGCCGCTTGCGCTGTACACAACCGTTATGCTTCCAGCCATCATGAGTAAAATAGCAATAAGTAAAGGCAAGTCTAAATGCATGCGCATCCAAATAGAGCGCTTATCATGCAGGGCGGTCATAGGGTGTTATTCCTTGCCAGTTCAACAGGGTTAGCAGCAAAGTAATAATCCATTAACTGCCTGGCAATAGGAGCGCCAACCGTACTGCCACCACCATTATTTTCAACAACAATAGACACAACTATTTGAGGGTTATTGTAAGGGGCAAACCCAACATAAATGGCATTATCGCGTTGTCGTTCTTTTAGTGATTCTGCATCGTACTTTTCACCCTGTGCAATGCTCACAACTTGTGCTGTGCCAGTTTTGCCTGCTGGATCGTAATTTACACCTTTAAATGCTTTATGAGCGGTGCCTGTTACCTTGGTTACGGTATTATGCATAGCATCAATGGCTATACGCCAATTGTCTGGGTTGTTTAACACAACGGGCGGTTTTTCTTCATTATTTATTTGGGTTACATCGTCCTCTTTTTTAGCCACTTGCGCTAAGTGGGGAGGGTGATTAATCCCTTTGTTAACGAGTATGTTGGTTGCGTTAGCAATTTGAATGGGTGTTGCGGTCCAATAACCTTGGCCAATGCCTACAGAAATTGTGTCACCGCGCCACCATGACTCTTTAAATCTATTTTCTTTCCATTCTTTTGAAGGCAATATGGCGGTGGTTTCTTCGTGTATATCTATACCCGATAGATCACCAAAGCCAAAACGCGCCATAAAATTACTTATTTTTGTAATGCCTAATCGGTATGCAGTATCGTAAAAGTATGTATCGCATGACTCTTCAATGGCTTTGTATACATCTACATGGCCGTGCCCCCAGCGCTTCCAGTCACGCCATTTATGCTCTACGTTTTGAATTTGGAAAAAACCGGGGTCCCACATAGTCGTCCCTTCCGTTACCATGTTTTCTTCAAGTGCTAAAATAGCCATATGTGGTTTAATGGTAGACGCTGGAGCATATCGGCCTTGGGTGGCTCTATTAATTAGTGGGCGATCTGGGTTAAGAAGTGCTTTATAATTTTTACTACTAATACCGTGTACAAACAAATTTGGGTCGTAGCTTGGGTTTGAGTATAGCGCAAGTATGCCGCCATCTTTTGCGTCCATTACGACAACCGCACCGCGCATATCTTTAAGTGCATGTTGGGCTATTTGTTGAAGGCCAATATCGAGCGTTAACACTAAATCACTGCCTGGCTGTGGGGGGAGCATGCTCAGTGTGCGAATAACACGACCTCGGTTATTTACCTCTACACGTTGCGAACCAACTTGGCCATGCAAGAGTTGCTCGTAGTATTTTTCAATACCAAGTTTGCCAATATCGTGGGTTGCACGATAGTTAGTGGCTTGCTGTTCTTGTTCGAGTTTGTTTAGCTCTTTTCGGTTTAGCTTTGCCACATAGCCTAGTGCATGAGTTAGTGTGTCGCCGTAAGGGTAATAACGGGCTAAACGGGCCTCTATACTAAAACCGGGGAATTTATGTTGGTTTACCGAAAATGTAGCAACGTCGGCTTCATCAAGGCGCGCTTTAAGTACTTGTGATTTAAAACGGCGCGTGTTTTTTATATCTTTTAAAAAGTCTTGTTTTTCTTGCTCTGTAATAGCGATTAGTTGGCTTACTTGTTCAAGCGATTCTTCGAGGTTATCAACGTCTTCGGGGATGACCTCAAGATTGTAAACGGGTTTATTTTCGGCAAGCAGTACACCGTTTCGGTCGTAAATTAAGCCGCGATTAGGTGCAATAGGAATAACTTTAATTCGGTTGTCGTTAGAGCGGGTTTGGTAATCTTGGTGGTCTTTTACTTGAATATTGTAAAGGTTAGTAATTAAAACAGCCACTAGCCCCAGTACAAAAACAAAACCCACAAACGCTCTCCGCGCAAATAAATTAGCTTCAGCAGAGTGGTCACGAATAGTGGGTCTTTTTTTTAACATGGCAAGCGTTACTCGCGATGATAAGGATGATTGTTATTTAAGCTCCAGCCCCTATATAGGCTTTCTGCAACAATAATTCGCACCAAAGGGTGTGGTAGTGTTAGGTTCGATAACGACCACTTTTGCTCCGATGCAGCAATGCATTCTGGAGCAAGTCCTTCAGGGCCGCCAATAAGTAAACTTACATCGCGGCCATCGAGTTGCCATTTTTCCATGTTTTTAGCAAGTTGGTGAGTATCTAGCGCTTTGCCAGTGACTTCTAGCGTAACAATACGATTGCCTTTAGGAATAGCGGCTAATGTTTTTTCGCCTTCAATATGTAAAATACGCTTTATATCGGCATTTTTGCCACGTTTACCAGCGGGTATTTCAATCAGCTCTAAAGCCATATCCTTGGGAAAACGGCGCTGGTATTCAGCAAATCCCGTTTCTACCCACGCTGGCATTTTTGTACCAACAGCAATCATTTGTATTTTCACGAATAACTTCCAAGCGTTGCTTTTAACAAGTGGGTGGTTAGCCCCACAGTTTTTCTAGATCGTAATAGCTACGTGCTTCAGTTTGCATCACGTGTACAACCACATCACCTAAATCAACCAGTGCCCATTCGCCGTCATTTTCGCCTTCATAGCCTAGCGGCTCTGAATCTGCATGACGTGCTTCTTTTGCTAAGTGGTCGGCGATTGATTGAACGTGGCGCTTAGACGTGCCAGTACAAATTACCATGTAATCGGTAATGTCTGATTTATCAGTTACGTCTATGTCAACGATGTCACGCGCTTTCATATCGTCAATTTTATCCATTGCAAAGGCGAGTAGTTGTTTTGAATCCAAGGTTTTGTCTCAATTTAAAATTTAATGGCGCATATTTTAACACGCTAGGCATTTTTAAGCATCAATTTGATAAAGCTGATGCATTTGTATGTAATGACTCACTGCATCGGGCAATAGTTCATTCTTTTTGTTACTTTTTTTAAGGTCATCACGAATAGTGCTAGAGGCCGCATCAAGCATTTTACCGGGTAAAAAATAAAGTTTGCCGCTAGAATGCTCTGTAAGAAGAGCGGGGTCTTCTACTAGAGCCTGTTGCATGTATGCTTTGAGTTTGCCGGTAACATGGCACTGTTGTAATGGTCGTTGATACACCACAATATGGCAAAGCTCAGTAATTGCTTCCCATTCAAACCATTTATCAAGTGTATTAAATGAATCCATACCGATTAAAAATAAGATAGGCTCATTAGGGTGTTCACTTCGAAGCTCTTGCAGGCTAAGTAATGAATACGACGGCCCCTTACGATTGAGCTCTCTTAAATCGAGAGCAAAATGAGGGAACGATTTAATAGCTGCATTGAGCATATTAACACGATGCTCTGTGCTTATACCGGGTGCCGCTTTATGAGCTGGTAGCGCGCAAGGCATAAAATACAAAGTGCTTAAATTAAATGCGCTTACACATTGCTGTGCCATATTAATATGGCCTAGATGAACGGGGTCGAAGGTGCCACCAAAAATAGCAATCATTTTATTGTCCAACAGGTTAAGCAACTAATTAAGGCTGTGACACGGCATAGGAATTTCGAGCGGTTGACAAAACTTAATACAAATATGTGCAAGTGCTTGATAGGGAGCTATTAAATTGCCTTGCTTGTAACTTGCATCGAATAAAGCAATGTCACTGTTTATTTGCTCAAGCACTGCAATATTTAGGCGATTAACAGCACTTTGTACAGGCCCTTGTTGATTTTTCCAAATGGCATTTTGTTTAAATAAGTTGGCGATTGGCTCACCATTTAACAATCCTAGTTGCACATTCATCAAGGTGTTGAGTTCTTTTGTAATTGCCCACAATATACTCACTACTTCGGTGTTATCACGGGCTAATTTGTTTAACACTTTAATCGCTTGTTTAGCGTGACCATTTAATAAAGCATCGCTTAAATCAAAAATATCAAATTTGGCTTGATTTAATAGCCCTTGCATAACCAATTGCTGGGTAATAAGTGCATTGCCGTGGAGTAAAGAAAGCTTTTCGAGTTCCTGAAAACACGCTAATAAATTACCTTCTGTTGCATTGATAAGGCTTAATTTGGCATCGTTTTGCATGTTAAGAGCCAAGCGCTGGCATTGCTCATCAAGCCATCGTTTCACATGCGAGCCTGTAAGAGGGTAACAAGGTACAAATACCCCTTGTTTGTCGAGCGCTTTAAACCATGCCCCACGTTGTACTTCTTGGCTGGCTTTAGCACCTTTAATAATTAGTATCGTGTCTGGGTTAACAAGCTCAACTACACGCTTAAAGGTATTACTACCAATGACTCCGGGCTTTTGCTGGTTTAGATCAAACTCAACAATAGTGCGGGCGCTAAATAAGGACATACTTTGATATTGCGCGATTATTTCTTGCCAATCAAACCCTTGCATTAAAGTAAATTTAATAACTTCATCAAAGCCTTGTTCTTTGGCGGCATCGCGTATTTGTTGTACGCATTGCGCTTCTTGAAAAGGTTCTTCGCCAAACACTAAGTAAAAAGGTTTTAAGCCTTTTTTTAATTCGTTGGGTAATTGATTAGCGTAACAGCGCATTACAGTTGCGACAGCTCTCTAACAATGCGGCGACTTGCTTGCTTACGAATTTCGTTAATTAGTAGCTCAAGCTCTTTTGCTTTTGCAAGGGCGTTATCGGGGTCGTCTTGATAATTTCGGTATAGTTCAAAGCGCTTTTCTATTGCATCTTTATTGGGATGTTTCAGAACATACGATACGCCATAGGCAAGTTCGTATTCAGCAACCTGACCATTTTTAAATAACGACAATGTTTGGCGTTCTATGGTTTCTTTACGTAAATACAGTTGCGCTACGTTTTTAGATGACGAGGTAAACTCGACTCCACTTGCTAACAGCTCTTTTTGTAGCTGTTCAAATAACGCTGATTTTTCATCATCGCCAATGAGCGTTATTACTTTTAAGTTATCAGGCAGGCTTGACGCTTGTTTTAAGTGAAATCCACAGCTAGACAACAAAAAACAGACTAGCGCTAAGGCTAGTCCGTTTTTAATGGCGTTAAATAAAGCCATATTAGTTAGCAACTACGTTAAGTAATTTACCTGGCACGTAAATAATTTTACGAATGGTTGCGCCATCAGTAAATTTAGTTACGTTAGCTTCTGCAAAAGCTAGTGCTTCTACTTGCTCTTGCGTTGCATCTGCTGGCACAGTGAGTTTGGCGCGCAGTTTACCGTTTACTTGTACGATGATGAGCTTTTCATCTTCAACAAGGGCTGATTCGTCAACTTTTGGCCATGCTGCATCTAAAATTTCACCTTCTTTACCAAGCTCTTTCCAAAGCTCGTGCGATAAATGCGGCGTAATTGGTGCAAGCATAATCACAAGCGCTTCAAGTGCTTCATTTGCAATGGCGATGTCTTGGGTGTCGTTTAATGGTGCTTTTAATAACTTATTAGATAGCTCCATAATGGCAGCTATAGCGGTGTTAAACGTTTGACGACGCTCAACATCATCGCTCACTTTAGCAATGGCTTTATGTAGTTCACGACGAAGTACTTTTTGCGGGTTAGTAAGCGCCGATTTATCAAGTGCTTGGTAACCAACTGTTTTAACGTCTACCGCGTATTTCCATACACGTTTTAAGAAGCGGTGTGCGCCCTCTACGCCTGAGTCTGACCATTCAAGTGTTTGCTCTGGTGGTGCTGTAAACATCATGAATAAACGCACAGTATCTGCACCGTATTGGGCAATGACTTGTTGTGGGTCTATACCGTTGTTTTTAGACTTAGACATTTTGCTCATGCCTGATGAGAATACTGGCTCACCATCTTCTTTGTGCCATGCTTTAGTTACGCGGCCTTTTTCGTCAGTTTCGGTTTCTACATCGCTTGGTGAAATCCAAATGTCACCACCTTTCTCATCTTTACGGTAGAACGTTTCGGCAAGTACCATACCTTGACAAAGTAAGCGATCAAACGGTTCGTCTGAATTTACTAAACCAAAGTCACGTAATAATTTATGGAAAAAGCGCGAGTACAATAAGTGTAAAATTGCATGCTCAATACCACCAATATATTGGTTTACTGGTAACCAGTAGTTAGCCGCTGCAGGGTCTAACATGCCTTCATCGTAGCGCGGGCTACAGTAACGTGCGTAATACCAAGACGATTCCATAAAAGTATCAAAGGTATCAGTTTCGTGAGTAGCAGGTACACCGTTTACTGTGGTTTTAGCCCACTCTGGATCTGCTTTAATTGGCGATGTAACACCATTCATTACCACGTCTTCTGGTAAGCGAACTGGTAGCATATCCTCTGTTGCAGCAAGCTCATTACCATCTTCATCGCTAAGCATTGGGATAGGTGAACCCCAGTAACGCTGACGGCTAACACCCCAGTCACGTAAACGGAAGTTTACTTTACGTTCACCCACACCTAGCGCCTCTAATTTCTCGGCAATCGCATTAAACGCTGCTGAAAAGTCTAACCCGTCAAATTCGCCAGAGTTTACTAATACACCTTTTTCGGTGAATGCTTCTTGCTCTAGGTTTACTTCAAGGTCTGAGCCTTCAACTGGCGCAATAACTTGTTTGATATCTAGGCCGTATGCATTTGCAAATTCAAAGTCACGTTGGTCGTGTGCAGGTACTGCCATCACCGCACCAGAGCCGTAATGCATAAGTACAAAGTTAGCTACCCAAATAGGCACTTGCTCGCCTGTTAATGGGTGAGTGGCGTAAAAGCCAGTTGCAATGCCTTTCTTTTCCATGGTTGCCATGTCTGCTTCGGCTACTTTGGTGTTTTTGCATTCTTCAACAAACATTGCAATTGCATCGCTGTTTTTAGCGGCTTCTTGTGCAATAGGGTGGCCACCGGCAACGGCTAGGTAAGTTACACCCATAAAGGTATCTGGGCGCGTAGTATATACGCTAAATTTTTCGTTGTTATCAGTACGTGTAAATTCTATGTCTAACCCTTCAGAGCGACCAATCCAGTTGCGCTGCATGGTTTTAACTTGTTCAGGCCAGTCTTCTAACTTGTCTAAATCGTCTAAAAGCTCTTGAGCGTAGTCGGTAATTTTAATAAACCACTGCGGAATTTCTTTTTGCTCAACCACAGCGCCTGAGCGCCAACCCCGGCCGTCAATTACTTGTTCGTTAGCAAGTACAGTTTGATCAACCGGATCCCAGTTAACCGTTGACATTTTTTTATACACTAGGCCTTTTTCGTAAAGCTTAGTGAAAAACCACTGCTCCCATTTGTAATACTCTGGGTGACAAGTCGCAATTTCACGATCCCAGTCGTAACCAAAACCTAATTGTTTAAGTTGGGTACGCATGTAATCAATGTTTTCGTAGGTCCATTTTGCAGGCGCTGTTTTGTTTTTAATAGCTGCGTTTTCTGCTGGTAAACCAAACGCATCCCAACCCATCGGCTGCATTACGTTTTTGCCTTGCAAACGTTGGAAACGAGAAACAACATCACCAATGGTGTAGTTACGCACATGACCCATATGCAGTCGACCACTCGGGTATGGGAACATAGAAAGACAGTAATACTTTTCTTTGCTCTCATCTTCAGTGACTTTAAATACTTGGTTTTCTTCCCAGTAGCTTTGTACTTTTGACTCTATATCTTGCGGGTTATATTGCTCTTGCATCTACGATTCCAGACTTCTTGCAAACTAATAAAAAATTGCCGATAGGATAACCCAAATAAAGTGCTATTCACAGCGTCAAAAACACCGTTTTGCTAAATTCTAACCTTCAGGTCAGGTTAACCTATACTTATCTATGTTAAACGTTAGGCGTGTTGACCTTTGTGGATTGAAATTTGCTCAGTTTAGAGTTCTCTAACCACACTATAAGATGTCACTGAGTGGTCTGAGTAAACATTAATAAATATTGCGTCAACCCAACTCGTTTATTAGCAATTTTGAAGGAGTACATAATGGCAGATTATAAAGCATGGCTTAGTGATTTAAGCGCGTGGCTAAAAGACATAAAAGATCACGAGGTAAAAGATGCGGTAACTCGTTTTGTTGAATCAGAGCAAGCACTTAAAAATTTAGGTGAAGAAAAGTATCAGCTTTACCGAAATTACCTAAAGCGCGATATAGAGCACCTTAGCGAGAACGACTCCCACTACAACTCGCTTGCATGGCAAGAGCTTAAAGAGTCTTTATGGTTCGAGCTTTCGCATATAGAAGACAAAACTCAGCTGGAATGGCAATCTCTAAACCAAGATTTTAAGCACAATGGGGTGTATCACGCAGGCGAATGGATAGCCATGGGCACATTAGTATGTAAGAATTGCACTCATAGTTATGATGTTTATCACGCGACACAAATTTTACCGTGTATTGAGTGTGATGGAATCTATTTTAGTCGTAAGGCGCTGCACCCTTAAGCATATGTATTAAGTGGCTGCTGGCCACTTAATACGCCCAAAGCCAGCGATTATGCTGGTACAAAAAGAAGTTAGAATGACGAAAAAACTGCTGCCACTACCTGTATCAACGCTTGCACCTAGTATTTCTGCTAATCACGTACTGACGTGCATGAATAACCCCTATCCAGAGCAGCTCAATTTTATTGGGCAACAACGTGCACAAAGCGCGCTCGACTTCTCGCTGGGAATGGAATTACCTGGTTACAACGTATACGTTATGGGCGAAGCTGCACATGGGCGTTATACATTAGTAAAAGACAAGCTAAAACAACATGCTAAAGGTCGAGTAACGCCAAACGAATGGTTGTATGTTAACAACTACGACGACCACCGCGAGCCGATAGCGCTGTTTATGCAAGCAGGGCAAAGCAAGCAGTTAAGTGACGACATAGACTCGTTTTTAGACGAGGTACTCGACACATTTCCAGCCGCATTTGATAACCCTGCTTATCAGCGTAAGAAAAAGTCAATTGATCGTGAGTTTAATGATGCTTACGACAGCGCAATTACCGCTGTTGAAGTGGCGGCACTTGAACAAAGCGTTGCACTGGTTGAAGAAAAAAGCTCAGTGGGGTTTGCGCCACTAATAGATGGCAAGCAATTGAGCGATAGCGAATTTGCAGAGCTAGAAGATGAGTTACGCGAAGAGTTTTTTGAGAAAATAGAAAAACTAGAAGATGCGTTAATTGAAGCGCTGATAGAGCTGCCACGTTGGAAACGCGAATCAAAAGAAAAACTCCGTAACCTTAAAAAGTCGACCGCTGAGCAAGCAACAAAACCGCTACTAAAAGACTTAGAACATAAATACGCCACCCATATTGGTGTACTTCGTTACTTAAAAGACATACGTGTAGAAATTATAGATGCTGTACTTGAATGGCTCGATGACGAAGACGAAAGCGAAGAAAACAAAGAAGATTTTGATCGTAAAGGCATGCTTACTGACTTTTTTGCACCCAATATTTTAGTTGAGTTTAAGGAAGACGATGCAGCGCCTGTGGTATACGAGCCAAACCCCACCTTTGGCAATTTATTTGGCAAAATAGAGTATGCCACTTCACAAGGTACACTAATCACCAGCTACCGCTCAATTCAGCCCGGTGCATTACACCGTGCAAATGGCGGTTACTTAATAATGGATGCTGAAAAGGTAATGGCTAACCCGCAAGTATGGGATGGGTTAAAGCTATCGCTTAAAATGCACCAGATTAAAAACGATTTGCCGTATCAAGACAGCACAGTAGGCACGAGTTTTACGCTTCGCCCACAATTGATCCCGCTTGATGTAAAAATTATTTTATTAGGCTCGCGCGATTTGTATTACACCATAGGTGAATACGATGAAGAATTTGCTGAGCTATTTAGAGTGCTAGCCGACTTTGATTACTACCTACCAAGTAGCGATAAGTTACAGTATCAGTTTATTACTAAGGTGACTGAGTACTGCGAAAAAACCCTTAAGTGCACTACAACGCAAGCGGCTATGGTGAGGTTACTTAAATTTAGTTATCGCCAAGCTGAGCATCATAATAAGCTCTCAGCGCGTTTTGCTGATGTGTTAGAGCTGGTGGCTGAGGCAAGTTATTACGCAAAACAAGATACGCTAACGGTTATTGATGCGCATCATATTGATGAAGCCATTGAGGGTAAGCAATATCGCACCGGTCAAATTAGTGAAAATATGCTCAGTGATATCAAAGAAGGCCACACGTTAATTGCTACAACGGGTCAAGCCATTGGTAAAGTAAATGGTTTAACGGTATTGCACATTGGTGATACGTCGTTTGGTACACCGGCGCGAATTACCGCCACGGTATACGCCGGCGCCGATGGCGTAATAGACGTAGAGCGCGAAGCAGAGCTGGGTAAAGCTATTCACTCTAAAGGCGTGATGTTACTTACCGGTTATTTAGGTAATAAATACGCCCAGCAGTTTAGCCTTACGCTCAGCGCAAATATCGCAATAGAGCAAAGCTATGGCTACATAGACGGCGATAGCGCCTCGTTAGCTGAGCTTTGCGCGTTAATTTCGGCTATTACAAGCTTACCAATAAGCCAATCAATTGCGCTTACCGGCTCTATAAACCAACATGGCGATGTACAAGCTATCGGTGGTGTAAACGAGAAAATAGAAGGCTTTTTTAAGTTGTGTAAAATGCGTGGTTTAACAGGTGAGCAAGGCGTTATTATTCCTAAATCAAACCAAGTAAACTTAGTGCTAGATGACGAAATACTCAACGCCGTAGAGCAAGGTAAATTTAACATATACGCCGTAGAGACGGTTGATCAGGCGTTAAACTTACTGATGGATATTGAAGCAGGCGACCTCATCGACGATGAATACCCTGAAAATTCAGTGAATGGCATCGCACTTGCGCGTCTAAAGGAGATTGCCGATATTGTTAATGGTGACAACGAAGACGATGCAGATGATGAGTTAGAAAATGAAAAACCAGAGGACGAAAAAGGGGAGTTATGATCAACATTATTTTGGCAGTTGTCATCGCCATTTTGTGCGTTTTAATATTTAAAAACAGTAAAAAGGCCAAACAACAGGCGATTGCTAATGCGCAAATTGAAAGCGACTATTTAGCAGCAAACGCTAAAGTAGACGGTGTACTTGAGACTGCCTCTGGGTTGCAATATAAAGTATTGCACAAAGGAGAAAACAGCAACACGCCTAGTCCAACAAGTATGGTCAAAGTGCATTACCACGGTACGCTTATCGACGGCACCGTGTTTGATAGCTCAGTAGAGCGCAAATCACCGATTAGTTTTGGTTTGCACCAAGTTATTAAAGGGTGGACCGAAGGGCTTCAATTAATGAGTCCGGGTGATAAATTTCAGTTTTATATACCGCATCAACTAGCTTATGGCGAAAAGCGGGTGGGGAGTATTCCGCCGGCATCACTGCTTATTTTTGAAGTAGAACTACTTGCAATAGAGTCATAAATTTACGGTACTTGCTCACTTTGAACCGATTTAAAGTGAGCGAGTTATGTTAATCTGCAAATTCAATGTGCGCTATTTCAAGTTTAAATTTCCCAGCTTGCTTTCCTGCAATCATAAACCCAAGTTGCTTAATATCATTAAAATCAATTTTTGGTTGCTCTGTTAGCGTACGCCCACGAAAAGTAAGTGTAAAATCACTTGGTGTAAAATTAACGTTAGTCCACTCATTTTCTATTGTTTTAAATGAGTGTGTATACGCAGGCCCATCAAGGTAGTTAGATGTACGTAGCCTTAGTTGATAGGTTTGCCCATCACCTTTAACACGTAAATTAATAGTACGTGTGTTTTGGCTTTGTATATTTAGCTCAGTGCGGATAGAAGCAAACCCTCCGTTATTTTTAAGCGATACATTACCTTCAAATATCAAAGCATCTTTTGTATGACTTACTTGGCTATTAGATACACCGCCCATGACCGAATCGTTGACCACATACCAACGCTGATTGGCGTTAACTTCTGCGCTCAGCAGCAAAGCATTAAATACAAAAACAGATGATAGTTGTTTGGTGGTCATTGGGTTGCTCCTAAAGGCTTTGGTTAATCAATACGCTTAAATACATGAATTGTTCACTTAATATAAAACTAATTTATTAACAATATTCTAGAGCTTGTGAACTTTCAGAATAAAAATTTTTAACCTCGAAAGATTAACTGGCCTTGGTTTGAATTAGCTTGAGCAAAAAATAAAAAGCGCGTAAGTTAACCGCGTTACCTATTTTAATAACAAGAATTAAAATGAAAGCAAAAGAAATAGAACAATTAGCGCTATCTAAAACCGAAACTCGAGAAGTCATCACCCCTTACGCGTTTAAAATTGATAACGCCCTACTAGGTTTACCCTTAGCAACGCCACTAAAGCGAGCTATAGCAATAGTAATCGATGTAGCCTTAATATTTATGGCTGCAAAGCTTAGCGCGACTTTAATTGCCTTTGTTGCGGCCATGGCATTCTATAAAGGGACGGCACAACAATACCTTCCTAAAATGTCGAGTGTGTGGCGAAGAATATTAAAAATAGTAGCCGCCGGTATTTTATTTGTAAGCGCTCTTGCGGTGCTTTCAATTGGTATAGATTACCTAGAGGGCGATAACGTCGATCAGGCTTTAACCGCTCAGGGCCTAAAAATCCAGGATGAGATTAAGCTTACCTCCTCGGAAAAGCAGCGTGTAAATACTTTTTTTGTGCAAACAGCAGACGAACGTTGTGAGCAATCTTGTCAGCAAAATGCGCTTGATAATTTGATAGGGCAAGTACCCAAATTAGCAGACATGGACGACCTACAAAACCCACAACTTGCTAAAGCACTATTACAATTATTAGTGCTCAGTGAGGATAACGAAATAAAACCTTTGCAGTTATTAGAAGAAAAACCGGCACAAACAACGACACACAGTATTTTGCAGTGGGGCAAAGGTATTATTCAAGACTTAGGTTTGGGTTTTGGTTGGGCTGCTGTTTACTTTACGCTATTCTCATTACTTTGGCGTGGTCAAACTCCCGGAAAAAAGGTGTGCAACATACGTGTTGTTGCCTTAAATGGCGAACCACTAGGCTTGCTGGATTGTTTTGGTCGCTACGGTGGTTACGGCGCAGGTTTTGCCACTGGGTTGCTAGGCTTTTTACAAGTGTATTGGGACCCTAATAGGCAAGCTATTCAAGATAAGATATCAGCGACTGTGGTTATTAAAGGCAACTTGAATCAAGTTGTAAATGTTGAAACGGTAGAAGATGTAGTGAAAGATAAGACGAAACGCAGTCTCATTATCCAATAGATTTTAATAGTATTTTTTTTAATGTATTTTTTTTGTTTGTATCTTTTTTTACTGTTGCATCCATTATTTGGGCGATTAACTCAAAATTTTCAAGAGATTCGGGTGAATCAAAATATCCGAGGGCTTCAATACCTTTGTCTAACTTGCATATGGTGCGTGTATTTTCACCTTTTTTTGTTCGTGGAAAATAAAATCTTTCTCCGAACTTTCTTATGTGATCAGAGTAAATATCAAAATGAGGATGTACAATTAAAAACTGTGATGTAGTAGGATATCTAGTTCTTTTTTTATTGGACGGTAGAGGCTTTATTACATCAATACTTTGCTTTGCACTATTACAGTCAGCACATGCGACACAAAGGTTTTCAGCAGTGAAAATAAATTTTTTATATCGAGATTTTGGTGCTATATGCTCAACTTGGCAATTAGCAGCACTTGTTAAACTAACTGGGTTTTTACAATAGCAGCATAAAGAGTTTTGAGCATTGCGATAGTAGCTTCTTATGCTTGATCTTAAGCTTTCTAAACTATCATTAGACCAATTAATATGATTAAACTCTGTAGCCTCTACCACTTCTTTTATTAGTGCTTTTTGCTCCTTAGTAAATTCTATTGCTTTTAATTTATTATCCATAAACTTTAAATACCTCATTTAAAGAGTCAATGAGTTCCAATATAGGATCATCATTACTTATTTTTTGTTTTATACGATTAAGCATTTCTAGTTGTTTAATATCGAGTTCGTCAAAGAATTTGTATGTTTTTACTTTAGAATAAATATGCATAGAAATTTTAAGAAGATATTCATTGCTGTGACCTGGTGATTCAAAAATATTTACAA
The DNA here is from genome assembly GCF_001469195.1 of Pseudoalteromonas sp. 10-33. Lineage (NCBI taxonomy): Bacteria > Pseudomonadati > Pseudomonadota > Gammaproteobacteria > Alteromonadales > Pseudoalteromonadaceae > Pseudoalteromonas > Pseudoalteromonas sp. 10-33. The sequence continues at coordinate 66,949 of NZ_LOFI01000025.1, forward strand.
GCTGATAGTCTGATGAGCGCAAATAATGCTCTGATGCATCTGATAAACTATTTTTTTGAATATTTAAAATTTCACAGTTTGTTGTCGATATATTCGAAACTATAAGTGGCGAATGCGTAGCAATAATAAAATGACAACCCGAGTAAGTATTCAGGGATTGGTTTAAAATATCTACAAACCGCTCTTGCCAAGAAGGGTGCAAACTTATTTCTGGCTCATCAATTAACACTAGAGAGTTATCTTCAATTGAAGCGACAATTCCTAGAAATAGTAAAAAAAGACATTGCTCACCTGAGCTTCGAGCTGATAAAGATCTTACTTTGGCATTTGGTGATAAGTAACCTGCTCTTAAAGGTTGATCTTTGAGTGTTTCGATATCTGCTACAACAGCTAAACCAGAACGTAGTAAATCAGATAACTCTCTTTTGTCAAATTCAATATCATGCTGAGAACTTGACGGTATTAACTTTAAAGATTGATTGCTAAGGCTTAATAAAACTTCGGGTGAAGTATAAATAGCTTCGAGTGTTGAAAGCAGATTTAAAAGATCAGTTTCTTCAAAGTGGTAGGCTGCTGTTTGAAGCTTTAATTGAGCTTCTAAAGATATTTTTTGATTCTTTATATCTCCGGAGGAAATTATGAGGAGGTCTTGCTCTGTTATAGTTGGAGTTAACTTTATTTTTAATACACTACTAAATCCAAATTCATCTAAGAATCCTTTTAAAGCATTAACTTTACGGAGATCAAAAGTTTGTTGAATGAGTAACTGCTTTATTGCATTTGATGCGATACGGACTGAAGGGCTTAAGTCTTGTATATATGGCTTAGAGCCTATGTATGAATATACTTCAGATAACCACGGATATTCATCTGCTCGGAAATCACTTTGAAAGCGCTCAAACTGACTTGTTGATGCACAGATTAATTTTCGTGGTAACTCAACTCCAAGTATATCTGTAAGGGCTTTATATTCATTTTTGTTATTGATGGCCCAGCGTAGCCTATCTTTACCCGTTTGTGTTTTGGGTTTATATAGTTCAGCATACTTTGAATAATATTTTCTAAATATATCCAATAACAGCTCTGTTTTACCACTACCGTTATCACCTACGACTACAGTAAATGCATGTTTTTCGTTATTAACGCCGGCGAAAAGTTTAGTGTTGCCTATTTTACGTGATCGAAATCCCATTTCTAAACCTTTTCATTTTTTAATATGTTATTTAGCTCTTTATTGAACCTACTTTAAACCTAACCCCAAACCCAACAACTCCCATTAACAACACAAATCCCCATACAAATACATTGCCGTATTGGCTGTACACGCTGTCGCCTTTTATAAGCTTAATGTTGGCTTTCAATATGGTAGCTTCAAACTGAGGCATGGTTTGTTGTGTGTGGCTTATTGGGTCGTATACGGCGCTTACCCCATTGTTGGTAACACGTACCAGCGGACGTTGAAGTTCTAGGGCGCGCATGCGGGCTATTTGCATGTGTTGCAAGGGCCCAATTGAGTCGCCAAACCACGCGTCGTTACTTACTGTAAAAAGTAGATCTGAGTTGCTTTTGTAATTACCGCGTACTAAATCGGCAAATACTATTTCGTAGCAAATAGCGGGTAGTAAGTTAAAACCATTAGCGCGTAAGTTGTTTTGTTCTCTATCGCCTCGGGTAAACGACGACATAGGTAAATCAAACAAAGGCGCAATAGGGCGCAGAAAATCTTGAAACGGTACAAACTCACCAATCGGTAGTAACTGGTGTTTTTGATAGCGATTTTTACCTAAGTATTGATAGTGGCCATGTTCGTCGCCGCGCTCTTTGTTACCCAGCACTATCAGTGTATTAAATATGGTTTTAGTATCGATTTGGTAGTCGACAATCCCTGTAATAAGGGCGGTTTCATTGAATGATGCAGCGCTATCTAGCCCAGCTAAGTAGCTATCGGCAAGGGCTTCTATTTCAGGAACTGCTGCTTCTGGCCATACAATTAAGTCAGCATCCCAATGTGGGCGTGTCATGTCTTGGTATTTACTCATGGTGGTCCAAAACTCGCTAGGCTCAAAGCGAAGGTGCTGCTTTATATTGCCTTGCACCATTAAGGTTGACATTGATTTACCTGAGTACTCAATTGTGCTTGTTGCACGCGAACCAATACATAAAACAGTAAATGTGATGAGTGCAACAAGCGGGGTCTTTATGTCTTTTTGCGTTAACCGATATAGAGCAAAGCCAATGGCAATACACACTAAGGTCAGCCCAAATTCACCAATGTAAGGGGCCAGTATATTTAATGGCCCATCGGTTTGGGTATACCCAAAGCTTAACCACGGAAATCCGGTAAGGACTACTCCCCGTAAATATTCACTGATGGCAAAAAAGCAAATAAGCAGTAAACCGAAGCTATTTGAGCTGGTGGCAAAACGTGTTGTTAAATACAACGCTAAGGCGGGGTAGAGCGCTAAATAGGCGCACAATAGCGCCATTAACGACAAAGAGGCTACAAGCGGCATACCGCCAAAGGTAGCAATAGAGACATGTACCCAACTAATACCTGCACCAAACCAGCCTAAACCAAATATAAAACCATATTTAGCGGCACTTTTAGCGTGGCGTTTTCCGGTGTTGTTGGGATTGATACAAAATATGACAGCTGCAATACTAATAAATGCAATAGGCCAAATTTCAAAAGGGGAGTAGCTAAAAGTTAAAATAAGGCCCGCAATAAATGCGAGCCATGATTTTATATCTTTTGCTAATAGTATAAGTCTAGTTAGCAGTTTCTTCACTGTCGTTATCATCAGCCTTAGGTACGGTGACTTGCAGTTGCAAGATACGACGATTGTCGGCATTGGTTACTTTAAATTGGTAACCGTCTATGTCTATAGTTTCACCTCGGCTAGGCATATGACCAAATGCATGCAATACCGTGCCACCAATGGTGTCTGCCTCGTCTGTGCTATATCCTGTGCTGAAATGTTCGTTAAAGTCATCTACTGGCGTTAACGCCTGAACCACGTGTACGTGTTTAGCAAGTTGACGAATATCTTGTTGTTCTTCTTCTTCGTCATGCTCGTCTTCTATTTCGCCAACAATGGTTTCAAGAATGTCTTCAATGGTTACTAGTCCCGATACACCGCCGTATTCATCAATGACAACAGCCATATGGTAGCGTTGCTGACGAAATTCATTAAGCAGGGTGTCAACACGTTTGCTCTCAGGTACGACCATGGCCGGGCGTAAATAATCACGAATTGAAGGTAAATGCTCGTCTTTATTTAAGATAAGCGGGAGCAAATCTTTAGCAAGTAAAAAACCTTCTACGTGATCTTTGTCTTCAATCACTACAGGGAAGCGTGAGTGAGTTGAGTCGACCATCATGGGTATTAGCTCTTCAAGCGGGCTGTCGATCTCAAGAGTGACCATTTGTGAGCGCGGGATCATGATGTCTCGCACTTTAAGCTCAGACACACTAAGCACACCTTCAATCATCTCTTTTGTTTCTGGATCGATTACGTCTCGTTCTTGCGCATCGGCAATCACTTCGACCAGCTCTTCTCTATTCTGGGGTTCCCCTTGCAGCATTTGGGTTATTCTACCCAACCACGTTTTGCCAGAAGAACCCTGGCTAGATTGCGAGTTACCGTCGCTCATTGCGTCTAATTGCTCCGTTAATTTAAATTTCGTCCCGATATGGGTCTGCTATATTCAGTTCTGCAAGTAATTGCTTTTCTATGCTTTCCATTTGCAGAGCGTCTTCACTCTTTATATGGTCAAATCCAAGTAAATGCAAGCACCCATGAATGACCATGTGGGCAAAGTGGTCATGAAATGACTTCTCTTGCTCCACTGCTTCAGCCAATACAATGGCTGGGCAAATAACTAAATCACCAACAAGAGGGAGGTCTATTCCAGGTGGCGCTTCAAACTCAAACGACAACACGTTAGTGGGTTTATTTTTACCACGGTAATCGTTATTAAGCTGTTGTGATTGCGCTTCGTCGCTTATTACAATGGTGAGTTCTGACTCATCACGATATTGGCTTAAGGCTTTATCGGCCCACAAAGCAAATTGGGCTTCACTTGGAAGATTGTCAAACTCACAGGCTATTTGTAAATCAAGTTCGGTTGTCAAAGTATTACTCTTTAGTAGTAGCGTTAAGTTGAGCTGCTTGGTCGTCTTTTGCTTTTTGTTTTTCAATTCGCTTTAGACGCTCGCTCTCATCGTTACGCTCGTATGCTTCAACAATACGCGCAACAACAGGATGGCGCACTACATCGTGTGCTTTAAAGTAGTTAAAACTAATTTCGTCTACACTGTCTAGCACTTCAATAGCATGGCGAAGACCCGAGCGTGTTCCGCGCGGTAAATCAACTTGTGTAATATCGCCGGTGATCACCGCTTTTGAGTTAAACCCTATACGGGTTAAAAACATTTTCATTTGTTCTGCGGTGGTGTTTTGGCTTTCATCTAAAATAATAAACGCATCATTTAATGTACGACCACGCATGTAAGCAAGTGGTGCCACTTCAATAATGTTTTTTTCTATGAGTTTTTCGACTTTTTCAAAGCCGAGCATTTCGAACAGTGCATCGTAAAGGGGGCGAAGGTATGGGTCAATTTTTTGGCTTAGGTCACCAGGTAAAAAACCGAGTTTTTCGCCGGCTTCTACTGCAGGGCGCGTTAATAAAATACGACGAATTTCTTGGCGTTCAAGGGCGTCTACTGCGGCAGCTACTGCTAGATAGGTTTTACCTGTACCAGCGGGGCCTATACCAAACGTAATGTCGTGATTTAATATATTGGCGACGTAAAGGCCTTGGTTGTCGTTTCGTGGCTTAATAACACCACGGCGGGTTTTAATAACCATTTCTTTACCGTATGCACTGTTTGAAGCATCTTGCTCTAGGGCTTTAGATTCAGTAATAGCCAAGTGAACACTATCAGGTTCTATTTCACCAATAACACCGCGCACAGGTTGAGTATCAACATAGAGATTTTTTAAGATTTCGACCGCAGAGGCACTATTGATTAATTTACCGGTTACTTTAAAAAAGTTATCGCGGTGAATAATTTCAACAGCTAGGCGACGTTCAATTTGTTTGATGTTTTCGTCAAACGGGCCGCATAAAGAAGAAAGGCGTTTGTTATCGGCAGGTTCTAAATAAATCTCTAATGTTTTTAACTGATTACTCAAAATTGCTTCCTATAGAACGGCGCCAGTATTTACTGGCGCTGGGTATATTGACTAAGGAACGAAAGTAGCTACGCCAATTTCGTTAACAGTCTCTGGTTTTGGCTCATTGCTTGCTGCTTTGGTTAAAATAGCTGAAGGAGCGATTTCACGTCGTAAGTTCATTTCTGATTCTGTACGAATTAAGTCACCACGTAAAGAGTTAGGCAGTGCTTCAGTAATACGTACATCAACGAACTGGCCGATCACCGTATGTGGGCCCACAAAGTTAACAACACGGTTATTTTCGGTTCTACCGCGTAATTCCATTGGGTTCTTTTTAGATGGACCTTCAACCAAAATACGCTGTTCTGTATCAAACATTTGGCGGCTAATTTGCTGTGCCATTTGTGTGATACGGTTTTGTAACAGGTATAAGCGTTCTTTTTTCTCTTGCTCAGTTACGTCGTCCGGTAAATCTGCCGCAGGCGTACCTGGGCGTGCGCTGTAAATAAAGCTAAAGCTCATATCAAAACCAATATCGTTGATAAGGTTCATAGTGGCTTCAAAGTCAGCTTTGCTCTCACCCGGGAAGCCGATAATGAAATCTGACGACATGCTTAAATTAGGGCGAATTTTACGCAGCTTGCGAATTGTTGATTTGTATTCAAGTGCAGTATGGCCACGTTTCATTAAGTTTAAAATACGGTCTGAACCACTTTGCACTGGTAGGTGTAAGTGATCGACAAGCTCTGGCACATCAGCGTATACGTCGATGATGTCTGGCGTAAATTCTACAGGGTGTGAGGTGGTATAACGAATACGGTCAATGCCATCAATAGCTGCTATTAAACGAATTAAATCTGAGAAATAGCAAATCTCGCCATCGTGAGTATCACCACGGTATGCGTTTACGTTTTGGCCTAATAGATTTACTTCGCGAACGCCTTGTTCTGCAAGTTGTGCCACTTCAAGGAGTACGTCATCAACTGGGCGGCTTACTTCTTCGCCTCGTGTGTACGGTACAACACAAAAAGTACAGTATTTAGAACACCCTTCCATAATTGATACAAATGCACTTGGGCCTTCTGCTTTTGGCTCAGGTAGGCGGTCAAACTTTTCAATTTCTGGAAATGAAATATCAACAACCGACGACCCTTTATTACCTTGCACTTGCTTAATCATTTCAGGTAAACGATGCAGTGTTTGAGGCCCAAAAATAACGTCTACGAATGGCGCACGTTGGCGAATAGAGTCCCCTTCTTGCGAGGCAACACAGCCGCCTACACCAATAATTAGCTCTGGTTTGTCGTCTTTTAACAACTTCCAACGGCCTAATTGGTGAAATACTTTTTCTTGTGCTTTTTCACGAATTGAACAGGTGTTAAGTAAGATTACGTCGGCATCTGTTGCATCTTCAGTTAGCTGGTAGCCATTGGTGGCATCTAAAAGTTCAGCCATTTTCTGAGAGTCGTATTCGTTCATCTGACAACCCCAGGTTTTGATATGCAGCTTTTTGCTCATTGAAATTTAGCCTCGTGTTCAATTCGATAATGGCACAAATATGTGCTTGAAACAGAATTAAGGAGCAAGCTTGCTCACTTAAAGGACGCGTATTTTAGCTGGATACCCGCCCAGATCCAAGTATAGTTTTCATGTTTGTGATCTCAAATCAAACTCAGGCAAGTTTAATAGCTTGATAGTTATATACTCTCGCACTAAAGCGACGAGTTACGGTACAATAAAAATAGATTCACGTATTAATAAAATGATGAAAAACATGACTCAAAATAATGTGATAGTGGTTGGCGGCGGCATGGTTGGTGCGGCAATGGCAATAAAGTTAGCGCAACAGGGAAAGTCAGTGCGTATCATAGAAAAGCACCTAATAGATCCGACTCATGTTTTGAGTAATAGTAAGGTTGATATAAGAGTGTCAGCTATTAATCGTTTTTCAGAAAACTTACTTGATGAGTTAGGGGCTATGCCCATTTTAAGACAAGGCCGGATTGCACCATACCAACAGTTAGAAGCTTTCGAGCGTGGCGACGACAACTTGTTATTTGATTGTGCCGACATTAATACCTCGCATTTGGGCCACTTAATCGAAAACAGTTTAATACAAGCCAGTTTATGGGTGCAGTTTGAGCAGTATGACATTGAAGTAATCGAGCAAAAACAGGCTGTGAGTAAAATAGAGCAAAATGCTGACTCAATTACCTTGGTCTATGGCGAGCAACGTTATACCGCGAGCTTAGTGATTGCAGCCGACGGTGGACAATCGCAATTACGAACTAAAGCAAATATTGGTGTAACTGGTTGGCAGTATCAGCAGCAGTGTATGGGGGTGCTGATTAAATTGGATGCACCTCAACAGGTAAAAACATGGCAACAGTTTACGCCATCAGGCCCTCTGGCTTTTCTACCTATGCAAGCACCTTACGCTAATTTAATTTGGTACGACGGTGCCAACAGATTGCACGCATTTAAAGGGTTAAATGGGGCACAATTAAAAAGCCATATTTTGATGAGGTTCCCCGATCTTGCAGGCGACTTTGAAGTGCAAAGTCACGCTGTGTTTCCAATTACTCGCCAACATGCAAATACTTATTCTAATGGTCGTTTAGTATTAGTTGGTGATGCTGCGCATACCATTAATCCACTTGCCGGGCAGGGCGTTAATTTGGGTTTCCAAGACGTAGTCGCTTTGGCCACTGCATTGAACGATGCAGACGATGTTGGTTGCGCGTTAACGCTACAAGAGTACGAACGCACCCGCCGCAAAGCCAACTTATTAATGATGAGTATGATGGATGCTTGCTATTTTGGTTTTTCAAACCAAATATCACCGCTAAAATGGGCGCGTAGCCAATTTTTAAAAGTGGCTAACAGTACTGGAGTGGTAAAAAACTGGGTATTAAAATATGCAATTAGCGGTGAGATTGGTTAGAAATAAGCTCTTTCACTCAATATTCTTCATTTTATTTAATATGTTTACTTGCAATCACCTCGATTATTCAACTCTTTACATGAGAGCTTAGAAGCTATTTTAAAGCTCTTATGTCAAATATTATTTCTCTTTTACATTTATTTGCCATAATTAAGTAATAAGTAATCTTTAGTTTGAGTGGCTGTGGACAATTTATTAATTGTAATTTTATTAGGTATTTTGCTTTTAGGTTTTAGTATTCGGCCAATAGTGACAATATGCAAGAAAACTAAAGACATGGCATGGAGCTTACTTCTAGTCTTAGTTACTCTATTTATTTTTGGATATTGTTGGATATTGCACTATTTTGCAAATAACACCTTAGAAAACTTGGTTGTAATAAGTATTTCACTTATTTTATTTGGGGGTGGGATTTTTGTTTTTCTAATAATGCGCCTCAGCTTAAAAAGTATTTTAGAAATAGAAAAGTCTGAAAATCATCAACGGTTCCTAGCTGAGCACGACCACTTAACAAGCCTCCCTAATCGTAAATGTTTTTTTAATTTATTAAATGCTCAGGTGAACAATGCGCAACCTTTTAGTTTATTTTTATTTGATTTAAGTAATTTTAAACGGGTAAATGAGCTCTACGGTAACAGCTTTGGTGATGAATTACTGCGTAAATTTTCAATAACGTTAAACCTCAATTTGTTGAGCATAGCCGAGCTACATCGAGTTGGTGGTGATGAATTTGCCTTAATTTTAGATTCAACAAATGAGCAAGATATCCTCGGTTGCTTTGAGGTTATAAGAGATTCTGTCGAACAGCCATTTTTTATCAATGAGCAAAAAATTTGGCTAAAGTTAAAAGTTGGCGTGAGCTCATTTCCTCAGGATGCACTTTATACCAATGAGTTATTTAAAAATGCGGATTTAGCTTTACTTGAGGCCAAAAGCACACAGCATCTATTCGTACATTATTTCGAAGAGTTAAGTGAAAGAGCTGATGATTTCCTTGATATGACGACTAAAATAAAAAATGCCCTCTCTAATCACGAATTTGAACTTTATTTACAGCCAATATTTTGCACTCGCTTTGACGAAATGCACGGTGCAGAAGTCTTAATCAGATGGCCTCAGAAAGATGGTTCATTTATTGCTCCTGAGCAATTTATCAAAGTAGCAGAGCGTACAGGGATGATTCTTAATATTACTCAGTGGGTTGTAATTGAAACGGTAAAAAATTTAAGGCATTTAAAACTGTTAGGCTTTACTGGCACCATGCATGTAAATTTATCAACGCGAGATCTTGAAAGTGAGAGCTTTGTGGAATCTATTGAAAAGCTACTTGATGAAGACCCCACGCTAAGTGACTACATTGTTTTTGAGATTACAGAAGGTGCTATGATGACAAGCTTAGATGCAGCTCGTACCATGATGAACAAGCTTAATAGTCGTGGATTTGAATTTAGTGTTGACGACTTTGGTACCGGCTTTTCTTCCTTATCTTTACTTAGAGAACTACCTATAAATCAAATTAAAATAGATCGGTCTTTCATAAATAATATGCTTACTCAGATAGCCGATTATGCAATTGTAGAATCGACGTTATTTTTAGCAAATAGACTCAATTGTAATGTGGTTGCAGAGGGGATCGAAACCAAGGCTTTACAAGAAGCACTTAAATCGATGAATTGTGAATATCTTCAAGGTTATTATTTTAGTAAGCCACTCCCTATAGACCGTTTTATAGAGAAATACATAAATAATGTAGGGTATAAATAAGTAATAAAGTTTAATTAATGTAAGGGGCTAAAACTAACACTATCAAAAACTTCTGCTACAGAACATGTAATTAAAAAATTTCGCCTTGTAGCGAAGTGAGTTTTAGCCGAAATGGAATTTTATCTGTTTTAAAACATTAATTATCTTAGTCAGATATTTAGAAATTAACATAAAAAATATTAGATATAAGAATTTATTAATGAAGTGAAGAACAGAAGTTTTATAAAATTGGCTGGGATACCAGGATTTGAACCTGGGAATGCCAGGATCAAAACCTGGTGCCTTACCGCTTGGCGATATCCCAACTTTAAATTTGGATGAGTTTTAGTTCTAATTAAGAACATGGTGCGGAAGGAGAGACTTGAACTCTCACATCCTAAGATACTGGAACCTAAATCCAGCGCGTCTACCAATTCCGCCACTCCCGCAGTTCTATTCTTTAACAACACTCTTTGGTAGAAGAAGTTGGCTGGGATACCAGGATTTGAACCTGGGAATGCCAGGATCAAAACCTGGTGCCTTACCGCTTGGCGATATCCCAACAAAGAATTAGCTGATTATTTTAGTTCTAATCTAGAACATGGTGCGGAAGGAGAGACTTGAACTCTCACATCCTAAGATACTGGAACCTAAATCCAGCGCGTCTACCAATTCCGCCACTCCCGCATACAGCTTTATGTTTATACTCATAACAGAGTTATTCTTTTACAACACTCTTTGGTAGAAGAAGTTGGCTGGGATACCAGGATTTGAACCTGGGAATGCCAGGATCAAAACCTGGTGCCTTACCGCTTGGCGATATCCCAACAAAGAAATATTTGATTGTTTTAGTTCTAATCAAGAACATGGTGCGGAAGGAGAGACTTGAACTCTCACATCCTAAGATACTGGAACCTAAATCCAGCGCGTCTACCAATTCCGCCACTCCCGCATTTTAACTTTGAATAATCAAAGAAAGGTAGTTATTTTAAACTCTTCATTGAGTTGCAATTTAACTCTTGCAGAGCCATTCCTTAGAAGAAATGGTGGCTAAGACGGGATTTGAACCTGTGACCCCATCATTATGAGTGATGTGCTCTAACCAGCTGAGCTACTTAGCCATTGTTGGCTGGGATACCAGGATTTGAACCTGGGAATGCCAGGATCAAAACCTGGTGCCTTACCGCTTGGCGATATCCCAACAATAAACAACTGATAGTTTTAATTCTTATCAAGAATAATGGTGCGGAAGGAGAGACTTGAACTCTCACATCCTAAGATACTGGAACCTAAATCCAGCGCGTCTACCAATTCCGCCACTCCCGCATCGAGCATACAGGTAATACTGTTTTGGAACCTAAATCCAGCGTCTAATTCAAGACAACTTCTAATTCCGCAACTACCGTACACAAGGTAGTTATTTTAAACTCTTCATTGAGCAACAAAAAATAAATGGTGGCTAAGACGGGATTTGAACCTGTGACCCCATCATTATGAGTGATGTGCTCTAACCAGCTGAGCTACTTAGCCATCTTTTTTGTTAGCACTTCATCGCTGAGTGCGGGGCGTATTATGCTGACATGACCCAAATTCGTCAACACCTTTTTTGCAAAAAAACACTTAACTGTGTTTGTTTGCAGGAAAATTAAGCTAACCGGCTAAATTTTAATAAAAACGCCGTTTTTTTAATACCCTTTAGGGAGGAAGTATAACAGGTTAAGCTTTTTAAAATTAACTTAGTGTTTTTTATTCCCTAAAAGCTGACAGCGTATATACGTTTAAAAAACAAAAAAGGCTCGTAAAAACGAGCCTTTAAAATTTATTTCCCCTAATAGAGGCAATAAAAACTTATACGTTAAACAGAAAGTTCATTACATCGCCATCTTTAACAATGTACTCTTTACCTTCTTGGCGCATTTTACCTGCTTCTTTTGCACCACTTTCACCTTTACAGTTAATGTAGTCGTCATAAGCAATGGTTTGTGCACGGATAAATCCACGTTCAAAATCGGTATGAATTTTACCAGCAGCTTGTGGCGCTGTTGCACCTACAGGAATTGTCCAAGCTCGCACTTCTTTTACGCCTGCTGTAAAGTAAGTTTGTAGCTTGAGTAATTCGTAGCCGCCTCGAATTACAAGGTTAAGGCCTGGCTCTTCTAAGCCAAGGTCAGCCATAAATTCGAGCTTATCTTCGTCATCAAGTTCAGATAACTCAGATTCGATTGCTGCACACACAGGCACTACAACAGCACCCTCTGATTCAGCTATAGCGCGAACGCGGTCAAGTAGTGGGTTATTCTCAAAACCATCTTCTGCTACGTTTGCAATATACATTGTTGGCTTGATAGTTAAGAAGTTGACAGAGCTAATAGCTGCTTTTTCTTCTTTAGTTAATTCTAACGATCTAAGTGTTAGGCCTTCATCAAGGTGTGCTTTTACTTTTTCAAGTGCTGCATTTTGTTCTTTTGCGTCTTTATCGCCGCCTTTCGCTTTTTTAGCATTACGGAACATGGCTTTTTCAGCGCTGTCCATATCGGCAAGTACTAACTCAGTATTGATCACGTCAATATCGTCAGCAGGGTCAATTGTACCGGCTACGTGTATTACGTTTTCGTCTTCAAAACAACGAACTACGTGGCCAATTGCATCCGTTTCACGAATGTTTGCTAAGAACTGGTTACCAAGACCTTCACCTTTTGATGCGCCTTTTACAAGGCCAGCAATATCAACAAATTCCATACTAGTAGTAAGAATACGTTGTGGATTTACAATTTTAGCAAGCTCGTCTAAGCGAGGATCTGGCACAGGTACCACACCTGTATTAGGCTCAATGGTACAAAAAGGAAAGTTAGCGGCTTCAATACCCGCTTTAGTTAGTGCATTGAAAAGCGTTGATTTACCAACGTTAGGCAAGCCAACGATGCCACATTTAAAACCCATAGTAAGATACCTTGTTTAGAATTCGTTTAAACTGTGCACTTGCACTCAAGTTTACTAGGGTTTAAACGAATGAAGTCTGTTTTGTGCTTTTAGCACGCCGTCTTTTGCAAGTATTTCCATACAACGAACTGCTTCGTCTACAGCAGCATCCATTTTTTCTTGGTCAACTTTCGGCGCTTTCCCAAGCACCCAGCCGGTAACCATTTCACGATGTCCTGGATGACCTATGCCAACACGTAAACGCATAAAATCTTTTTGATTTGCCATTTTTGCCATAATGTCTTTTAGGCCATTATGACCACCGTGTCCACCCCCTTTTTTTAATTTGGCGACACCGGGATCTAAATCCATCTCATCATGTGCGACTAAGATATTTTCAACAGGGATTTTGAAAAAATTGGCTAAACTACTGACCGCTTTACCACTTAAATTCATGTAAGTAGTGGGGATCAATAATTTGAATTCTTGGCCTTGAATTATCACTTTGCCAGTTAAGCCGTGATATTTAGGATCGTGTTTTAGCGTACAGTTGTAGCGTGCTGCGAGTTGCTCGATGAACCAAGCACCTGCATTGTGGCGTGTATTTGCGTATTCGGGGCCTGGATTAGCCAGGCCCACAAGCATTTGAATAGAATTCAAGGTGCGAGACCTTAAATATTATTCTGCAGCGTCTGAAGCTTCTTCGTCTTCAGCTGGAGCTGCTTTGTTTGCTTTGATTGTAACTACTGAAAGGTCATGGCCTTCGCCTTTACCTAATTCAACAGATGCAACACCTGCTGGTAGTTGTAAATCAGAGATGTGGATTGAATCACCAGCTACTAAGTCAGAAACATTTACTTCGATGAATTCTGGTAGTGCTTTTGGAAGACAAGAAATTTCAACATCAGTTAACTGGTGAACAACAGTTGCGCCAGCTTTAGTTACAATTTCTTCACCGATAAAGTGAAGAGGAACTTTAGTTGTTAATTTATGAGTTGCGTCTACACGTTGGAAATCAAGGTGAGTAAGCTTAGGCTTGAATGGGTGACGTTGAATATCTTTTAAGATAGCTTCAACTTTCTCGCCGCCTACGTTAAGTGTAAGAATATGAGTGTAAAAACCTTCGTCTTCTTGTGCTTTGATCATATCTTTATGAGCAAAAGTAAGAGATAAAGCTTCTTTGTCAGCTCCGTAAAGGATTGCAGGAACTTTGTCTTCGCGACGTAGGCGGCGGCTCGCACCAGTACCAGTTTCTACGCGAAGTTCAGCGTCATATGTATAAGTTGTGTTAGACATGATGTCTCCAATTATTTAAAAGTTTAGGGCCTTTGCGACCAAGGTCCCTAGCCAAAAGGCGCGCTATCATACCACTGTGATTCAGTAAAATATACATAGCATACAAAAAAAGCGCCAAAAGGCGCTTTTGTTTTCAGTAAATATCTGTGTTTAGTGTTCAAACATCGCTGAAATAGATTCTTCGTTGCTAATACGGCGAATAGTTTCTGCCAACATATCAGCAAGCGTTAGCACTTTTACTTTATCAAGTGCTTTAAGTTCATCAGATAATGGAATCGAGTCGGTTACAATAACTTCATCAATAACAGAATCACGTAAATTCTCAGCTGCTTTACCTGATAAAATAGGATGAGTTGCATAAGCAAATACGCGTTTAGCACCATGTTCTTTAAGTGCTTCTGCTGCTTTACATAGAGTACCGCCAGTATCAATCATGTCATCGACAATGATACAGTCACGGCCTTCTACATCACCAATAATATGCATTACTTGAGAAACATTTGCTTGTGGGCGGCGTTTATCAATAATAGCTAAATCAGTATCGTTTAGTAGTTTTGCAATTGCACGTGCGCGTACTACACCACCAATATCTGGAGAAACAATAACAACATCATCAAAATGACGCTCTTTCATATCTTCAAGTAATACTGGGCTACCAAATACGTTATCTACTGGTACGTCAAAGAAGCCTTGGATTTGCTCTGCGTGTAAATCAACCGTAAGTACTCGGTCTACACCTACGCTCGATAAAAAATCGGCAACAACTTTAGCAGTGATTGGTACACGGGCTGAACGTACGCGACGATCTTGGCGGGCATAACCAAAATAAGGAATGACGGCAGTAATACGACCCGCAGATGCGCGACGAAGAGCATCAACCATAACGATAAGTTCCATAAGGTTATCGTTTGTAGGGGCACAGGTTGATTGCAAGATAAAAACATCCGAGCCACGAACATTTTCATTAATTTGAACACTGATCTCACCGTCGCTAAAACGGCCAACAACAGCATCGCCTAATTCAATATATAAACGTTTTGCAACTTTTTGAGCTAACTCAGGTGTTGCGTTACCAGCGAAGAGCTTCATGTCAGGCACGGTAGGGTTCCTCAGGCACTGAAATTTTGGACTAACAAGCAATGATAAAAAACATTGCAAGTTAACTTATGATTACTTTTACGTTACTTCATTGATCGAATATGGCGGTAAGCTCCGTATGAGCAGGAGAAATATTAGCGCTTGACGCAACAAATCCCTGCCAAGTATGGGGGAGGTTTGCAAGCACATCGTTTGCCTGAGTTTGTGTATCAAACTCTACAAAACAACATGAACCTGTTCCGGTCATCTTCGACGGGGCGTATTTTAGCAACCACTGGAGGGTTTTTTCAACCTCGGGGCATAGCTTTTTAACTAAAGGCTCACAATCGTTGTGTAAATCTTGCTGTTTCCAATCTCCTAAAATTTTTGGTGTATCGCGTTTTAAATCTGGATGGGTAAATATTTCAGCGGTACTTACATGCTGATTTGGGTGCACAACACAGTACCATTTCTGTTCAAGCTCTACACGGTGTAGTTCTTCTCCAATGCCATGCGCTATGGCGCTTTCACCACGTATAAAAACAGGTACATCCGCCCCTAATTGTAATCCTAAACGGGCAAGTTCATTAATGTCATAATTAATATTCCACAATTTATTCAGCGCTAATAGTGTGGTTGCCGCATCAGACGAACCACCTCCAACACCACCTCCCATTGGCAATCGTTTTATTAAATTTATTTTTACACCGTGCTTTGTTTTAGAGTGGGTTTGTAACATGAAAGCAGCTTTATAGATTAGATTATCTTCAAGTGGTATGTCTTTAGTATCACCATAGATTGAAATTGACGGTTTATCTATTAACTCAAAAGATAGCTCATCGCCAAAGTTTAAGAAGGTAAATAAGGTTTCTAATTCGTGATATCCGTCATCTCGGCGTGCATTAATGTGTAAAAATAAATTGAGTTTTGCAGGTGCAATGAGTGAAAAAGACGTGTTGCTATTCATAATTAATTAAATCGCCAGTCGTAAAGTTGAATTTTAATTCTTATTTTTTGGTGCTTGAGTGTCAAATTTGTGGGTAACCAAAAGCCTGCACTTTGTATATAATTAGTGTAATTTATTTGCCATTGCTTCCCTTCGTTATCAATCCATAGTACTTGTTTGGCTCGGCCAAGCTCGTCTACCTTTAAGGTGTGTGAATCGATGGTTCCTTTAAGCCAATCGCTTGCATTATTGACCGGTAATGCAAAACCCGTTAAACGTTTTAGTAGGGCCGATGCGTTGCTATCGACGTAAACTTTATCGTCGAATTCAAGTTCGGCAATATCGCGTGATTGCTTAAGCTGTAAAATACGTGTGCCAATAAACGAGGTCAGCACTAAATTATTGCTATTTTCTTGTTGCTGCCAATTTAAGTTTGCAGATTGACGCTCATCGGGGCTGATAAAAGCAAGTTTGCCTTGCACACGCCAAGTTTTTTGATTGGTAAGTTGACCTTTCCAATTATCATAAACAACTGTTTTATCTGATAATTGTTGCGCGCAACCGCCTAAAAACAAAAATGTTATGATTAAAATTACATAATGTCGAATCAAATGTTGTTCCTTACTTTCCATATTCCGATGATTTTTGGTAAAATTGCCGCCTTTAAAGTAGGGCTCAGCAATATTTGGCAAATATGACCATAATAGCACTAGGTATAAATCACAAAACCGCTTCCGTAGAACTACGTGAAAAAGTGGCTTTTTCGCCTGAGCAAATTTCAGAGGCGCTACAGCAATTAAGTGGGCATGCCGACTTTAATGAAGCTGTGATTGTGTCGACTTGTAACCGAACAGAAATCTATTGTAGCCTTGCTCAGCAAAATTCCCAAACACTGTTAGCATGGCTTGCTAGTTTCCACGGTTTAGATGAACAAGAACTGAGTAAGAACATTTATTGCCACGAAGGCAATCAAGCAATTAATCACTTAATGCGTGTAGCCTGTGGCTTAGATTCACTTGTGTTAGGTGAGCCGCAGATTTTAGGGCAAATTAAGCAAGCCTATAATAGTGCAAAAACTCATGATGCAGTGGGTGTTACGTTTGATCGTTTGTTTCAAAAAACATTTTCGGTTGCTAAAGAAGTCCGAACTGAAACTAATATAGGCGCCAGTGCGGTATCGGTTGCATTTGCGGCGGTAAACTTAGCCAAACACATTTACGGTAAACTAGATAAAACGAATGTACTATTAATAGGTGCAGGCGAAACAATAGAGCTTGTGGCTAAGCATTTGTATCAAAACGAGCCCCAAAATATTACCGTAGCAAACAGAACCATTGAACGAGCCCGCAATTTAGCCGATGAAGTATCTGCAGACGTTATTGCACTCGCGCAGTTGCCAGAGCGTTTGCATAACGCCGATATTATAATAAGTTCAACGGCCAGCACCTTACCCATTATTGGTAAAGGTGTTGTTGAACAGGCGCTTAAACAGCGAAGGAATAAGCCTATGTTGTTTATTGATATTGCGGTACCGCGCGACATTGAAAGCCAAGTGGGGGATTTAGATGCAGCGTACCTTTACTCGGTTGATGATTTACAAACGATTGTAAGTGAAAATATGGCAGCACGAGAACAAGCTGCACAGCAAGCACAAATAATTATTACTGAGCGCACCAAAGAGTTTTGCATGTGGATGCGCTCACTCGATTCAGTGGGGCTAATCCGCCACTATAGAAATGATGTTCAAACAATTAAGTCTGAATTAGTAGAAAGAGCGGTTAGTCAGCTTTCTAACGGTAAAGATGCAGAAAAAGTAATTTTAGAATTGGCCAACAAATTAACCAACCGCTTAATGCACGCGCCTACACGTGCAATCCAAGATGCGGCTAAAAAAGGTGAAGTTGCTCAATTAAATCAGTTGAAAAAAATGTTAGGTATTGACCAGGAATAACAGTTAAATGAAAGAGTCTGTTTATAATAAATTAGAAACGCTAGTAGAACGCTACGAAGAAGTTCAAGGACTTTTAAGCGACCCATCGGTTATTAGCGATCAAAATCGCTTTCGTGGTCTTTCAAAAGAATATTCTGAGCTTGAAGAAATTGTTAAAACTTTTTTAGCATATCAACAAACAAAAGATGACCTAGCCAGTGCTGAAGAAATGTTAAAAGATTCAGACCCAGATATGCGCGAAATGGCGCAAGAAGAGTACAAAGAGGCAAAAGCACAAATACTAACACTTGAAGATGAAATCCAAGTGTTGATGCTGCCTAAAGATCCTAAAGATAATAACAATGTATTTTTAGAGGTGCGTGCGGGCACAGGTGGCGATGAGGCCGCTATTTTTGCTGGTGATTTATTTAGAATGTATAGCCGTTTTGCCGAAACACAAAAGTGGAAATTAGAAGTTGTAACCACTAATGAAGGTGAACATGGTGGTTACAAAGAAGTTATTGCTAACATTAGTGGTGAAGGTGTTTACGGTAAACTTAAATTTGAGTCTGGTGTTCATCGTGTTCAACGTGTACCAGAAACTGAGTCGCAAGGTCGTGTTCATACCTCGGCCTGTACCGTGGCGGTAATGGCAGAAATCCCAGAAGCTGAAGCAATTGAAATTAACACCGCCGATATAAAAGTAGATACTTTTAGAGCATCTGGTGCGGGTGGGCAGCACGTAAACAAAACCGACTCTGCAATTCGTATTACGCATTTACCTACAGGTGTGGTAGTTGAGTGTCAGGATGAGCGCTCTCAGCACAAAAACCGTGCAAAAGCGATGTCAGTCCTTGCTGCACGATTACAGCAAGCAGAAGATGAAAAGCGTCATGCTGCTGAGGCGTCTGAACGCCGCAATTTAGTAGGTAGTGGTGATCGTTCTGAACGTATTCGTACTTACAATTACCCGCAAGGTCGTATTACCGATCATCGTATTAATTTAACGTTATACCGCTTAAATGAAGTTGTTGCTGGCGATTTAGGTGCGATTGTCGATCCGTTAATGCAAGAGCACCAAGCTGATTTACTTGCTGCAATGGGCGATGAGTAATCGTGACGCAAACCCTTGAACAAGCTGTCGCTGCTGGCACTAAATTATTAGTGCAAAGCAGCGATAGTGCAAAATTAGACGCGCAAGTATTACTTCTTCATGTTCTTGATAAACCTCGTAGTTACCTTTTTACTTGGCCTGAAAGGTTGCTTAGTGAACAGCAACAACACACCTTTGACACTCTTTGCGCTAGGCGATTGAACGGCGAGCCTGTCGCGCATATTACAGGGCAACGTGAGTTTTGGAGTTTAACCTTAGAAGTGAATGCAACAACGTTAATTCCGCGCCCAGACACAGAAACCTTAGTTGAAGTAGCGCTTACACTAGGGATCCCAGAGCAGGCCAAAGTACTAGACTTGGGCACGGGAACGGGCGCCATTGCATTGGCATTGGGCAGTGAAATGCCTCGTTGGGATATTACAGCGGTAGATAGAGTAAGTGATGCTGTAGCGCTTGCAACTCGTAATCAACAGCGTTTAGAAATTAGTAATGTGCGTGTTAAACAAAGCAATTGGTTTAGCTCACTTAATAATGAATATTTTGATCTTATAGTTACCAACCCACCGTACATAGAAAGCAGTGACGAACATTTGGCTCAAGGCGATGTGCGGTTTGAACCTTTATCTGCCTTAGTTGCTGAAGATTCAGGAATGTCTGATATTAAACAAATAATTACACAATCACGTGACTATTTGCTATCTAGTGGCTATCTTCTAATAGAGCACGGTTATGACCAAGGTTTTGCTGTACGTGAATTTTTTAAAACGATGGCTTTTGTTAATATTAAAACGATAAAAGATCTTGGTGAAAATGACCGTGTAACGCTCGCACAGTGGCCATAATAAGTTTAATTATTACTGCATCCGTGTGTTAAATGTGTCATGTAGGAATTCTAATTATGATGGGTGACTTTTTATTTTCAGATGAGCCAGAGGTACCGGTAGACAATACTGATTTGGGCACCTGGAAAGTATTAATTGTTGATGACGAACCTGAAGTTCATGCAGTTACAAAATTAGCATTGAGTGATTTTGAGTTCCAAAATAAACGTCTAGAATTTATAAGTGCCTATTCAGGCGCAGAAGCTAAAAAACTAATCGATGAGCATAAGGATGCTGCAATCGTTCTACTTGATGTTGTAATGGAAACGGACGATGCAGGTTTACAAGTTGTAAAATATATTCGTGAAACCGCAAAAAATAACCACATTCGTATTATTTTACGTACCGGTCAACCAGGACAAGCACCAGAACGCCAAGTTATTGTTAATTATGATATTAACGATTACAAATCGAAAACCGAGTTGACAGCGCAAAAGTTATTTACTGTGATTATGTCAAGCCTTCGTTCTTACCGCGACATTATTTCAATAGAGCAGTCGCGGATTGGTCTTGAAAAAATAATAACCGCTTCGCGTAATATATTTTCTGCGCATTCAATTGAGCATTTTATTGAAGGTGTAATGCAACAACTTACATCTTTACTCGGCATTTCAGATCAAGCTATGTACGCCACTACGCTTGTGGCACAAAATCCGGCATCTCAAAATAATAAAATGATTATTTGCTCAGGTACCGGTGAGTTTGAAAAAAGCGAAGGTAAAAACTTAGAAGAGGTTCTTCATGCAGAACAACTAAGTGCATGCCAAGAAGCTTTAGCTAATCAGACTATTATTTACAAAGACAATTATTTATTTGCTTATTGCAGCAGTGAATATAACCATAGTTCGATGTTGTTCATTACTGGCATTCCAAATGCTTTGACAGATACACAACGAAACTTAGTTGAGATTTTTGCCCAAAATGTGCAATTAGCGTTTGAAAATGTTCAGCTACAATGCGAAATAGAAGCCACCCAGCAAGAACTCGTTTACAGATTAAGTGAGGCGGTTGAGCAACGCTCTACTGAAACAGGCAATCATGTAAAACGTGTAGCACATATTTGCCACGCACTTGCTATTGGCTATGGATTATCAAAACAACAAGCCGATTTAATTAGATTGGCTGCGCCCTTGCATGATGTAGGTAAAGTAGGTATACCCGATTCGGTTTTAAATAAACCAGCAAAGCTTGATGCCCCCGAATGGGAAGTAATGAAAACTCACACAGACAAAGGGTACGGGATTTTAAAAGGGTCTGCTCACGAAATTGTGAGTGCAGGGGCTACCATAGCCAAAGAGCATCATGAAAAGTGGGATGGCACAGGTTACCCTCAAGGCTTACAGGGAAGCCGAATTAACATATTTGGTCGTATTGTAGCATTGGCTGATGTCTACGACGCATTAAGGCATAAGCGTTGTTACAAAGACTCATGGACACTTGAACGCGTAGTAGAAGAAATAAACTCGCAAAAAGGCTCGCACTTTGAGCCAAAATTAGTTGACGTTTTTAACGAAAATCTCAATGAACTTGAAACAATTATTAAACGTTACCCCGATTAACTTTATAACTAGAAGAACAGAGGCATATGGATTATTTAGCAGTAAAACACTCACACATGGCAATAGCCGTACTGAGTGTCGTTTTATTTTATATTCGATCTTTTTCGAGAATTGGAAGTGGTAAGCTAGCTCGGAACAAAATAGTATTTATTGGCAGTCACGGTATAGATACGCTACTTTTGATCTCTGCATTTACACTAATGTTCATGGGTAAAATTAATCCATTTGAGCAATTTTGGCTACTAGAAAAAATTATATTGGTTATCGCGTATATTGCCATCGGTGTTATTAGCGCAAAACAAACTAACTTTTTGGCTAAAATGTCGTACCTTACTGTAAATACGTTTGTTATTTTAGCTATTGGTTACTTGGCAACAGCTAAGTCAGCATTGTTACTTTAAACCTAAAATAAATTTACCGAGCTTTAGTATCTCTGAGGCTCGAATATCCTCCTCCATTGATTTGATCAAGTACATTTCGATATTGGAATATATTGGCAGAATTAGGTAAACTACGCGTTCGTTTTCTAGAAATGTTGCAGTATTGATGACCACTTTTGGGTTTGATGAACACGATGACTCTTATATTGATGATGCTTACGATGACTTTACCCCTGCGGCAATTTATCGCTGCATTAAGGCTGAATCGAAATGGGATCCTCAACTAGACTTAACAGCCGCTTTAGATGTTCTTGCTGATTTTGAAAAACAAATTAATGCACTATGTGTTGCTGTACCCGACTCTCATGAACGCTTAGATAAGTTACTAGACACCTTTTACAGTGCATGGCTATTTAGCGCTTCGAGTTTAAAAGTACCTGAGCATAAACTAAATAGCTTAAGTTACACGTTAACTATGCGTAGCGGCTCGCCAACCACTCTGGCAATTTTACTTTGTCATTTTTTACAGCAGGCTAAGCTAGACGCCAGTATGAGCCTAAATCAAGGCGATATAGGTGTACACATTGCTATGAGCGATGAAGAAGGCTATTTGGTTGAGCCAAGTAGCGGCCAGCAAAGCTGGTATATTATTCCTGAAAATGCTGATGAAGCAGACGGGCAAGAACAAGAGCCATTGGAACTTATTTTTGACGATGAAGTTTATAAGGTTTTCTTAGCACAACAAAAGTGGTCATTCATCAGCGAGAACAAATTTGGCCATGCATTAACATGCGTTGAAATGTTAATGGAATTAATTGGCGACGACCCTTACGAAAGACGTGACAGAGGATATTTATTAAATCAGCTCGATTGCCCTAAAATGGCCCGAGATGATCTACAATTTTTTGTAGATGAATGCCCAGATGATCCAGCAATAGAAATCATCCAGCACCAAATTGAAGAATTAGAAGATAATAATAAAACTCACCATTAATATTAGGAAATACCATGGTTGAAACACAAAGCGCATTAATCACTAATGATGCAGTTGTGCTTGGTTTACTCGCCGTTATTTTGGGGTTTATATTTAAAACCTCAAACAGCGAGCGCCGAGCATTAAAAACGTTCTATAAATATGTACCGGCTTTATTACTTTGCTACTTTTTACCTTCTTTGCTTAATACGTTTGGTATTGTTGATGGCAATAAATCGAATGTGTACTACGTGGCTTCGCGTTATTTATTACCGGCCTGCTTAATACTGTTAACTATTAGCATTGATTTAAAAGCAATTTTAAACTTAGGGCCTAAAGCTCTTATTATGTTTTTAGTCGGAACGCTCGGTATTGTTATCGGCGGACCTCTCGCAATTTTAGTTGTGAGCGCGGTAGACCCTACAATTGTAGGTGGGCATGGGCCAGATGCCGTATGGCGCGGTATGACAACTGTAGCAGGAAGCTGGATTGGCGGTGGGGCAAACCAAGCCTCAATGAAAGAAATGTTTGAGGTTGGCGGCGATATTTTTTCAGTGATGGTCACCGTTGATGTAATAGTGGCTAATATTTGGATGGCAGTTTTGTTACTAATGGCAGCTAATCACAAGAAAATTGATGCTGCTACGGGAGCAGACACCAGCGCCATTGAAGATTTAAAGCAGCGTGTTGAAAAATACCATGCGGAGCATGCGCGCATGCCAACACTGAATGACTACATGACATTACTTGCTATTGCATTTGGTATTACTGGTTTAGCCCATTTTTGCGCAGACTTTTTAGGGCCGTTTTTCGCTAATAATTATGCGTGGGCAAAAGAGTACAGTTTAACCAGTAAGTTTTTCTGGTTAATAGTCATTTCAACGACCATTGGTATTAGTTTGTCTTTTACTAAAGTAAGACAGATTGAAGCATTTGGTGCATCTAAAGTCGCCTCAAGCTTTTTATACATTTTAGTTGCCTCAATTGGCTTACATATGAATGTAACTGCTATTTTTGATAACCCGGGCTTGTTTTTAGTGGGCGCTATTTGGATGCTAGTACATGCTGGTTTAATGTTGCTTGTTGCAAAATTAATTAAAGCACCGCTTTTTTATATGGCAGTAGGCTCACAAGCTAATGTGGGAGGGGCTGCGTCTGCTCCTGTTGTTGCGTCAGCATTTCATCCTTCACTTGCGCCTGTCGGTGTTTTACTGGCTGTATTAGGTTACGGAGTGGGTACATACATGGCTTATATTTGTGGATTAATGTTGCAAGCAGTTGCACCTTAAGGAATTAAAATGAAAGATCAAATTATCAAAATTAATGATATTGAATTAGCAAACAATAAACCGTTTGTTTTATTTGGTGGTATGAACGTTTTAGAATCTCGCGACTTAGCCATGCGCATTGCAGAGCATTATGTAGAAGTGACGACTAAGCTAAACATACCATATGTGTTTAAAGCATCATTTGATAAAGCTAATCGTTCTTCAATCAACTCGTACCGTGGTCCGGGAATGGAAGAAGGTTTAAAAATATTTGAAGAAATTAAAAACACCTTTAATATTCCACTAATCACCGATGTTCATGAACCGCATCAAGCGGCGCCGGTTGCTGAAGTGGTTGATGTTATTCAGTTGCCCGCTTTTTTAGCTCGTCAAACAGACTTAGTTGTTGCTATGGCAAAAACAGGTGCCATTATTAATGTTAAAAAGCCGCAGTTTTTAGCACCACATGAAATGCGCCACATCATTACTAAATTTAATGAGGCTGGTAATAATAATATTGCACTTTGTGAGCGTGGCTCTAGCTTTGGTTATAATAACTTGGTTGTTGATATGTTAGGTATGGATGACATGAAAGCAATGGCACCAGTGATTTTTGATGCAACGCATGCGCTGCAACGCCCAGGTGGTCGCGCAGACTCAGCGGATGGCCGCCGTGCTCAAGCCGCAGAACTTGCCAGAAGCGGAATGGCTTTGGGGATCGCTGGTTTATTTATAGAAGCACATCCAAACCCTAATGAAGCAAAGTGTGATGGACCATGTGCATTAGCCCTAAGTAAATTAGAAGGCTACCTATCACAAATGAAGGCGGTAGATGATTTGGTCAAGAGTTTTGCGCCGTTAGATACCAGCGCTAGCGACTTATAAAAAGTGACCGCATAATAAAAAGCGACTTTAGTCGCTTTTTTTACACCTTAAATATACTCTTTTCTCGTCATGGGTATATAATTCATGCATAAGAAAAACTAATTCAAAGCTTGGTTATTATGTCAAGACGAGTCCCCCCATTAAACGCACTCAAAGCATTTGAAGCTGCAGCGCGGCATTTAAGCTTTACTAAAGCCGCAGAAGAGCTTTATGTAACGCAAGCAGCTGTCAGTCATCAAATAAAAACACTAGAAGAACATTTAGGTTTAAAGCTATTTTTACGAAAAAATCGCTCGTTATTATTAACGGAAGAAGGCCAAGGCTATTTTTTAGATATTAAAGAAATTTTTACGCAACTTATTGATGCCACTGAAAAGTTACTTGCGCGAGGGGCTAAAGGCTCATTAACGGTAAGTTTAACCCCTAGTTTTGCTATTCAATGGTTAGTGCCTCGTTTAAGTTTATTTAATGAATTACACCCTGAGATTGACGTAAGAATAAAAGCACAAGACCAAGACGAAAATTCGTTAAGCGATGATGTTGATATTGCTATTTACTATGGGCGCGGCCACTGGAATGGGGTGCAAGCTTATAAGCTACATACAGAGTATTTAGTGCCATTGTGTAGCCCTATGTTATTGAGTGGTCCTAAACCGCTTGATCAACCCAGTGATTTAGCACAGCACACCTTATTGCATGACACTACACGTAAAAATTGGAAAACGTGGATGAAAACTGCAGGTGTACGTAATGTACAAGTAAATCAAGGGCCTATATTTAGCCACTCTTCTATGGTGCTGCAAGCCGCTGTTCATGGCCAAGGCGTTGCAATTGGGAATAGTGTGTTAGCTAAACCAGATATTGATGCAGGGCGATTAGTTATTCCATTTAGCCATAGTCTAGAAAGTAAAAACGCTTACTATTTAGTGCTTCGTGAGTCACAAACTGAACTGGGGAAAATAGTGTCATTTAAAGAATGGATGCTAAGTTTGGTTGAACAAGAGCAAGAGTATTAATCATGATTGAATGGTTTAAAAGTCAAAGCCAACCCGCAATAGCACAGTTTATTTTTGCTCATGGTGCTGGTGCTGGCAGTGATTCTGATTTTATGCAGCACGTGGCTGCACTGATCAGTGATCAAGGTGTTGATGTTGGTTTATTTGATTTTGAATATATGCAAATTGCCAAACAAACTAATAAGCGACGCCCGCCGGAGCGTGCACCCAAGTTACTTGCTTACTACGAGCAAGTATTAACGCATGCTCAGTATAAATTGCCATTGTTTATTGGCGGTAAATCAATGGGCGGGCGAATGGCATCTATGCTCGTATGCACAACAAATCAGCCTGTTAAAGGGGTTATTGCGTTTGGTTACCCATTTCACTCACCCGGTAAACCAGAAAAGCTGCGCACAGAGCATTTTGCTGATGTTAATTGTCCTTTTTTAGTATTACAAGGTGAGCGAGATACATTTGGTACTCGTGAAGAGCTAAAAACCCTGTCTATGCCAAAGCAGCCAAATTTTGTATGGCTAACTGACGGTGATCACTCATTAAAACCGCGTAAAAAAAGTGGAATTACTGAATTAGAAAACCGTCAAATAGCAGCTTCAAGCACAGTACAGTTTATAAAAAAAATATTGGATAAATAATGACAAAACTATTTTTAATGACGGGAAGCTTATTTTGTATGCTTTCGGTTATGTTGGGGGCTTTTGCCACTCACGGACTAAAAAACCGTCTATCAGAATATTCGATAAGTGTGTTTAAAACTGCTGCTGAGTATCAAATGGTGCATGGTTTAGCATTAATTGCAGTGGCTTTACTCATAAAGTGGGGTATTAACCTAAATTGGGCTGGTCACTTTTTTATAATAGGGACGTTGCTGTTTAGTGGCAGCTTATATTTATTAGCACTGACAGGAATGAAATGGCTAGGGCCAATTACGCCTCTTGGTGGAATGTGCTTTATTGTTGGTTGGATTATCATTTTAGTGCAAGTTGCACGATTTAAGTTTTAAAAAGTTTAAGGGTTATTATGTCTAGTGTTGTGATTTATTGTCGCAGTGGGTTTGAAAACGATGCAGCTGCTGAAATAACATTTCATGCTGCGGAGCAGGGGTTTGCAGGGTATGTAAAAGCAAAACCAAATACAGGTTACGTTATATATGAATGTTTTGAAGCCCAGCATAGTGACGAAATAATCAAAAAAATAGATTTTAAAAACATGGTGTTTGCTCGCCAATGGTTTGCTGGCACATTGTTAGAAAATATGCCATTGGAAGACCGTGTAGGTGCTGTTGTGCAAGCAGCTAAGGATTTTCCGTTATGCTCTGAACTGCGAGTAGAGACACCCGATACAAACGAAGGAAAAGAACTACTTACCTTTTGTAAAAAAATATCGACACCGCTTAAAAAAGCACTAGAGAAACAAAACACCGTGTTGCGTGAGCCAAAAGCGAACCGGCCTGTTATGCATGTGTTATTTTTGGCAAATAATACCGCTTATGTTGGCTATTCATACAGCTATAACAATTCAGCCAATTTTATGGGTATTTTACGTTTGCGCATGCCAAGTGACGGGCCTAGCCGCTCTACACTTAAGCTTGATGAAGCGTTTAACGTGTTTATACCTGAGCAACAAAGAGAAACACGCGTTGCTGCAGGTATGCGATGTGTAGACTTAGGTGCATGCCCAGGTGGTTGGACATATCAGCTAGTGCGCAGAGGGATGTTTGTTAATGCAATAGATAATGGCCCAATGAATGATGACTTAATGGAAACA
This sequence comes from Pseudoalteromonas sp. 10-33, assembly GCF_001469195.1. NCBI lineage: Bacteria > Pseudomonadati > Pseudomonadota > Gammaproteobacteria > Alteromonadales > Pseudoalteromonadaceae > Pseudoalteromonas > Pseudoalteromonas sp. 10-33. The sequence continues at coordinate 94,827 of NZ_LOFI01000025.1, forward strand.
GGCCAAGTTAAGCACTTTAGAGAAGATGGCTTTAAATACCGCCCAGAGAAAAGAAACATTACTTGGCTTGTATGTGACATGGTAGAAAAGCCAACCAAAGTAACAAGCCTAATGATTGATTGGGCTGTTAATGCCTATGCAAAAGAGCTTATTTTTAATCTTAAGTTACCAATGAAAAAGCGCTTTGACAGTGTGTATGAATGTTTAGCAATGATAAAAGAAGAGCTCGCTAAGTACGGTATTAGCTACGAATTACAAGCTAAGCATTTATACCATGATAGAGAAGAGATCACGGTACATTTAAATGTGACTAAAGTCCCTCAAAGCTTATACAGTTGATTAACGATAAAAGTGGGCCGCTAGGCCCATTTTTATATACACACTGTTACTGAGGCAATAACTTCATTTAAGAGTTAGCTTCGGTACTTAGGGCGGTAATTATCTACCCATAAACGCGTAGCACCGCATACCGCGACAGGCATAACAATTAGGTTAACAACTGGAATTGCTGTTAACAGCATAACGGCAAAACCAAACCCGTATGAAAGCCCTTGCTTAGACTTTAAGTCGTTTTTCATCTCATTAAAGCTAATTTTATGGTTATCAAACGCGTAATCTTCGTATTGCACCGCGTACATCCAACACGTAAATAAAACCCATAATATTTGGCCTATTACCGGTAAAATCCATAACAGTATAAAAAAGCCAATAGCTCGTGGTAAGTAATAGCATAGCTTGGTCCATTCGCGGGCAAGCATGCGAGGTACATCTTTAACTAACTCGGCAAAGCCGTCATCATTAATTTTTTGACCAGTTAAGTATAACTCTACTTTTTCGCTTAAAAGTGCATTAAATGGAGCGGCAATAAAGTTTGTTATTACTGTAAATATCATACTATAGCTAAATAGCACGACCAATACCGCAATCGGCCACATTAGCCACTCTAACCAGCTAAGCCAATCAGGGAGCATATTATTGATGTAGCTAAAGCTTTCACTAAGCCAGCCAAATAAAAAAAAGAGCGAACTACCAAATAATAAAATATTAATTAAAAGCGGAATGAGCACAAAGCGCTTTAAACCTTTTTGGCTGATTAATTTAAACCCTGAAAAAAAATATTCCATACCTTGTATGATCTGCACAACAACCTCAATCAATGTTTACAACTCAAGTTAGTATAAATAGCTTAATAATTTTGAACAGCTATTTTGCGTAACAAAGTGTTTAAAGCAAGGTATACGTATTTTTATCAATTCTTAATTTGAAAGCACTGAGTCTGAATTATTTAAACCTGTAATTGTGTTAAAACAACATGCAGAGGTTGTTCATTTGTTACAATTCGGTATAGTTTCACAACATATAATTAATATAAATTTGAGATACTCAATGCAGTTAGTTGATTTAAAACCGAATGACCAGGATGTGATTAATGTTTTTGCTGATATCGACCGACTTATAAACTCTTTGTACCCAGTAGCGACCGCACAATCTCTCACGTTAGGTGAGCTTGATAAACCTAATGTTTATGCAATTGGTTTAAAAAATGATGATGGGATTGTTGCTTGTGGGGCAATTGTGATGCAATCAGGGGAGCCATCTTACGCAGAAGTAAGGCGTCTCTATGTAAACCCAAGTTACCGTGGAAAAGGGCTATCTCGTAGAATAATGCAAATTCTTTTGCATTACGCAGGTGAAGAAGAGATCCCATTAATTAGGTTAGAAACCGGCCCTAAACAAATTGAATCGATTAAATTATATGAAAATTTAGGGTTTAAACGTTGTGGTTGTTTTGGCTCTTATCAAGATAACCCGCAAAGTGTGTTTATGGAGCTTGGCTTAAGCCAATAACAAGCAGATTTCTGAACGCCTATGTTTTTATAGGCTAACGCTGTGCTGTTTATTATTGTATAAAAAACATTAATTAACAGTAAAAGTCGATTATTTACAACTATACTTTACGTTACTTAAGCGAATAATTTTATTCGGTACTTAATACTGTACTGTTTTTAAAAACATCTTTAAGCTAAAAACAACAATGAAAGTGTGTGGTGTCAAATGGAAGCAGTTAGGTTAAACAAGTTGTTATCCCATCAGCAAGATATTTTGTCTAAAATAGCGCTAGGGCTTCCCTTTGAAGACGTTTTAGATGAGATATGTTTGTCTATAGAAGAGCTTATTGATGAAAATTCAGCTAAATGCTCAATCCTATCACTAAATAAAGGACAACTACTTCATTGCGCTGCCCCCAACATTGATGATGGATATTGCCAAGCAATTAATGGGGTTCATATAGGTCCAAATGTTGGCTCGTGCGGAACTGCTGCGTATTCAGGCGAACGCGTTATTGTTGAAGATATAGCTAAGTCGCCTTTATGGGCAGACTTTAAAGAAGTCGCTTTACAGTTTGGATTACGGTCGTGCTGGTCTACCCCTGTTGTTTCAACTAAATCGAGTATTTTAGGTACTTTTGCCATTTACCACGATAAACCTAAAAAGCCTTCATCTTCCGAACTTGAATTAATCGACTATTTTGTTCACTTTACCAGCATTGCGCTTGAAAAAAACCAGGAGTACATAAAAGCTAATCAACTGATCAATGATTTGGAAAAAAGTAATGAAAAATTTGAGGCATTTACAAAAGTGATGCCCGATTTAACCCTCATTATTAGTGAAGAAGGTGAGTATATAGATATTTATGGCACCACTGATGCACTTTTATACAAATCACAATCTGACTTGGTAAATAAAAAAATTAACGATGTATTGCCTGCAGAAGATGCCGCATCAATCATGGCGGTAATAGATAAAACATTGCTGACAAATGATGTGCAAGTATTTGAATATGAGCTAGATATTGACGGCAAAATAATGGTTTTTGAAGGTCGTACATCGCCAATTAAAGATTACCAATCAGATAACCCATCTCAGCGTTATATTGTTTGGGTTGCCCGCGATATAACCACAAGAAAAAAAGCAGAAAAAGAAGTAGAAAGACTCGCCTTCTATGACCCATTAACAGGTTTACCAAATAGGCGAATGCTAAACGACAAATTAGCAGTCTATGTTGAGAATATACACCAAAGCAATGTGACCGGTGCATTGTTATTTTTAGATTTGGATAACTTTAAGCGAATTAACGACTCAGTTGGTCACAGTGCAGGTGATGAAGTACTTGTAGAGCTTTCAAAACGATTTAACGGTGTTATTGGTGAACAAGATACATTAGCGCGTGTTGGCGGCGATGAATTTATTATATTGCTTGAATATGTTGGTCATAACACCGAAAGCGCGATTTTAGAATCAGAAAAAAAAGCTAAAATAATACAAAGCGTCTTTTATGATAAATTTGAAGTGGGTCGTTTAGCTTTCCAGGTTAGTTGTAGCATCGGTATTTGTTTAATAGATAAAAATAATCATTTAACCGACAACATTCTTAAATTTGCTGATACGGCCATGTACCGTTCTAAAATGAAAAATGGCAATAGTTGCAGCTTTTATGATCCAGAGTTACAAGCTCTACTAGAAAATCAGGCAGAGCTTGAAACCGATATTGTCAGAGCGATAGCACACGATGAATTTAGTGCTTATTTTCAGCCGCAAATAAACGCTAATGGAAAAATTACGGGGGCAGAGGCCTTAATTAGATGGCAGCACCCAAGTAAGGGATTGATTGCGCCTAATGACTTTATTCCAATCGCTGAGCAAAATGGGGTTATTCAAAAACTTCAAAACACCGTGCTGCGTGATATTTGTATTTTAATAAATGAGCTTAACAGCAAGCAGCTGATTGATGATTCATTTAAAGTGTCTATAAATATCAGCCAGGTCCAGTTCAATTCAACGACGTTAAAAACTGAATTATTAAATGTTGTTAACGATTATGGCGTTAACCCATCGAATATTAAGTTAGAGATCACAGAGTCTATGCTTAGCGGCGATATTGCCAGCGTGATATCGCAAATTGATGAATTAAAACAGCAAGGTTTTATTTTTTCGATAGATGATTTTGGCACAGGCTACTCGTGTTTAACGCATTTGAGCTCGTTTTCGGTGAATGAATTAAAAGTAGATAAAAGCTTTATAGATAAAATTTTAGACAAAGGCACTGGATTTAGCATTGTGCAAACTATTATTAACCTTGGTAAAAGCCTTAGCTTAACAGTTGTTGCTGAAGGCGTTGAAACCGAAGAGCAATTTACCATACTTAAAACAATGAACGTTGACATGATTCAAGGCTATTTAATTGCTAAACCAATGCATTTTGAAGATTATTTACACTGGCATCAGTCTTTTTAGAGGTAGATACTGTAAATACAAAATTAACATGCCTTAGCAATTAGGCTAGGCTCAGTCGCAATATCAAAACGATCAACAAGAACCCTGTTCTTGTTAATCGCATTCGTATAAAATTCACCACATAACGTCCTTTAGTTTTCATAATTAACGCAATACAGAGCGAGATTTCCTTATCCTTTCTAATAAAGACACCAGTTCAGCGACCGATTTAACAGTAGTTACTCACAATGGTAATTTTCATGCCGATGATGTATTTAGCATCGCGGTGCTCAAACATGTACTTCCTTCGTTTAATTTAGTACGTACCCGCGACAAAGCGCTTATGGATAATGCTGATATCGTGATTGATGTAGGTGGGCAATACGATCCAGATACCGGGCGTTTTGATCACCACCAGCGCGGTGGCGCCGGGGAGCGTGAAAATGGAATACCGTACTCGTCATTTGGTTTGGTGTGGCAAAAGTATGGTTTATCACTGTGTGGCAATAACCAAGCAATTGCAGACAGAGTAGATGCCGGGTTGGTCTCAACCATTGATGCAATTGATTGTGGCCATGTTGAAGGGGTGCAGCAAGGCATAAGTTTAAGTCAAACAATTTCAATGTATAACCCAACGTGGGAAGAGAGCCCTGAGTTTGATAAGTGCTTTGATGAGGCTGTCGAATTTGCTTCTCGTATGTTGACTCGATTTATAGCGTCAGCCAGTGGCAGTGTTAATGCAAAAGCAATTGTAACTGAAGCTATAGAAAGTGCAGAAGACCCACGCGTTATTGTGCTTGAAAAATACACTCCATGGAAAAAAACAGTGCATATCTTGTCAAGTGAAGCATTGTACATGGTTTATCCTTCACACTCAGGTCAATGGATACTACAAACAGTACCTGTAGAGCCGGGCTCATTTGAAGATAGAAAGTCACTCCCTAAAGCGTGGGCTGGTTTATCTGATGAAGAGTTTCAAGCTGAAACAGGCTTAGACGACGCTGTATTTTGCCATAATGGGTTATTTATAGCCGGTACTAAGTCGTTCGAAAGTACAATGAAGTTAGCCGAAGTGGCCTTAGTTAAATAATTGATTTTAGCTTCAGTAGCTAATTAGCCTGATTTCTGAATAGCAAACTGCTAAAGCAGATTTCAGGCTAAGTAATTAATTTGTTGCTATTTAGCTGTTAAAACCCATCCGCAATAATACTTAATCAATTTGAAGATTTAAATTTTCACGCTAATGGTTAAAAACTCGGCATAGCAAAATTAAATAATGAATATAAAACAAAAAGTTTTTTATTAGCAGCCCCCTAACCATGCGTATAAGCTGAATAAATTTTTTATTAAAACCAGACCTATATTTCTCCTCATAATAAATAAACGTGTGACTAATCTGATTATTATTTGCAACTAGGCCCCATAAAGTAAGGGCTTGTGGATCATGCTGTGTACTATTTACTGATAATATTAAAAATCACTCGTTACGAGTAAAAATACTTGTTGGACTTAAAAGTCTATTTTTCTTTTAATGCGCGCACTTGGCCGAACCGGCATTCATTAAATAAAAGAGAAAGATAAATGAAAGAGACAACATCACTAGAACAAGCTCGCACGAGTTACAATGTTCGTCATTGGAGCCAAGGTTTTTTTGGTATTAATGATCAAGGTGATGTGTATGTTGCGCCAAAGGCTCACGCCCCAGAGCAAACTATTGCACTGACAGATATTGCAAAACAACTAGAAGAAAAAGGCTTGAGCTTACCAGCTTTAGTGCGCTTTCCACAAATTTTACATCATCGTGTGCACAGTTTATGTGGTGCATTTAATAGCGCGATTGAAAACTATGGTTACCCAAAAGACTACTTATTAGTTTACCCAATTAAAGTAAACCAACAACGCGAAGTGGTTGAAGAAATAGTAGCAAGCCAAGCTGAATTAGAAAAAAAACAATTAGGCCTAGAAGCAGGCAGCAAACCAGAGCTTTTAACTGTTTTGGCAATGGCAGAAAAAACCAGTGCAGTGATTGTATGCAATGGCTACAAAGACAAAGAATATGTGCGCTTAGCACTTATTGGCGAAAAGCTAGGTCACAAAGTATACATAGTGCTTGAAAAGCTTTCTGAGCTCGACATGGTGCTTAGCCAAGCAAAAGCGCTAAATGTTAAACCACGTATTGGTATTCGTGTACGTTTAGCATCGCAAGGCAAAGGTAAGTGGCAAGCAAGTGGCGGCGAAAAATCTAAATTTGGTTTATCAGCGTCGCAAGTACTGCATGTAGTGAATCGTTTAAAAGAGGCCGGACAGCTTGATTTAATGCAGCTTGTGCATTTTCACTTAGGCTCGCAAATGGCAAACATTCGCGATGTGCGTTTAGGTGTAAGCGAGGCAGCGCGTTTTTACTGTGAGTTACGCAAATTAGGCGCAAGCATTGAGTGCTTAGATGTAGGGGGCGGTTTAGCGATTGATTACGATGGTACGCGCAGCCAATCTCATAACTCAATGAACTATAGCTTAGCTGAGTATGCAAATAATATTGTGTACACCATAGGCGATACGTGTAAGCAGTACGCGCAACCCATGCCGACTATTATTTCTGAGTCGGGGCGTGCACTAACGGCGCACCATGCGGTACTTATCTCAAACGTGATAGGCACAGAAAGCTACGTACCAGAGGAGCTAAAAGCGCCTGCAGCAGATGCACCACTTTTATTAAATAATATGTGGGCCTCGTTTGTTCAGTTAACCGATTTAACTGATGACCGTGCACTCATTGAAATTTATCACGATAGCCAAGGCGACTTAGCAGAGGCGCATAACCAGTTTGCGCTAGGGCTTTTAGATTTAACGCAGCGTGCGTGGGCAGAGCAAGTTAACTTACGTATTTGTTATGAGCTTAACAAACACATGGATAACAAAAACCGTTTTCATCGCCCGATTATTGACGAGTTAAATGCGCGTTTAGCCGATAAGTTTTTTGTAAACTTTTCGCTTTTTCAATCATTGCCTGATGCGTGGGGGATTGATCAAGTGTTTCCGGTATTGCCATTAAGTGGCTTAACCGAAGCACCAAAAAAACGTGCTGTATTACTTGATATAACCTGTGATTCAGACGGTGCACTTGAGCACTATGTTGATGGCCAAGGCATTGAAAGCACATTACCGGTGCCTGAGTACAGTGCTGATAAACCTTACCTAATGGGCTTTTTCTTAGTGGGTGCATACCAAGAAATTTTAGGTGATATGCATAATTTATTTGGCGATACGCACAGTGCCATTATCAACATGGATGAGCAAGGCGTTGCCAGTATCAGCGAAATAAATCACGGCGATACCGTAGCTGATATGATGCGTTATGTACATTTAGATGTTGAGAGCTTTCAGCAGTCGTATGCGCAGTTAGTGTCTGCAAAAATAGATAAAAAAGAACAGCAAAGCGTTTTAGACGAGTTGCAAAGCGGCCTTAATGGCTACACTTATTTAGAAGAGTTATAAGCAATGTCTAGCTTGTTTGGTCATGTTGACCACTCGTTGTATTCAAACGGGATGACGTTTTTACGTCGTCCTATGGTGCAAAATATTAATGCCATTGATGCAGACGTCGTTGTACTAGGCTTACCGTTTGACTTAGCAACATCGGGCCGTCCCGGTGCTCGCTTAGGGCCCGATGCCATTCGCAGAGCCTCGGTACATTTAGCCTGGGAAGACACTAAATACCCGTGGACATTTCCTTTGTTTGAGCGTTTAACGGTTGCAGATGCAGGGGATTTTACTTATCCGGTGGGCGATCCTGAGTATTTTACTGCACAGCTAGAAATGGCCGCAGAGCAAATACTTCGCCAAGGTGCAACCTTGTTAGGGCTTGGGGGCGATCACTTTGTAACGCTTCCGCTGTTGCGTGCACATGCAAAGATACACGGCAAAATGGCCTTGGTTCATTTTGATGCGCACACCGATACATACAGCAATGGTTCGCGTTTTGATCACGGCACTATGTTTTATCATGCACCCATGGAAGGGCTGATTGATGTAGAGCACAGTATCCAAATAGGTATTCGTACCGACTTTGACCAATCAAAGCATGAGTTTGCAGTGATTGATGCAATGCAAGCTAACGATTTGCATGCCAATGACATTGCAGCGCAAATACGTGATCGAGTAGGCGACTTACCCGTTTACCTAACGTTTGATATAGACTGCCTTGACCCGGCATTTGCACCAGGTACAGGCACACCGGTTTGTGGTGGTTTAACATCAGATAAAGTGCTTAAAATACTGCGCGCGCTTAAAGGTATAAATATGGTGGGTATGGATGTGGTAGAGGTATCACCGTCGTACGATCAAAGTGAGCTTACCGCTATTGCCGCAGCAACCATTGCGAGCGAGTTATTGCATTTGTGGACACATAAAAATAAGTACTCACTCTAAAGTGCCCCAATAATAAAAGAGGATGTAAATCCTCTTTTATTATTTAGAGGTATCGATTACTCAATAGTTTTATTTCTTTCAGCCATATAAAGCTCAAGGCAATAAGCGGTAAGTTGGTAGTAACTGGATTAAATGCTTCTATTAACAAATTAGGCTGCATGAGCGCAACGGCCCCTAACAGGCCGCATAATAAGAAAATATTTAACCAAACTAGCTGTTTATTTTTATAAAATATAATTAGTAACAGCCCAAAAATAACCTCAGCAATACCTGCGCTACGCGTAATTAAATCAGACACCTGTTCAGAATAACCTGCACTGCCAGTCATTAACTTTTCAAGAGGGGCGATATGATAAATCTTTGGAAAAAAGCCATGATACATCCAACTCAGCCCCACGATATAGCGTGCCATTTGTATATAACCGCGGTTATTTCCTAGCATTGTCTATTCGCTCCTGTGAGCTGGGGTGGCTCGATAAATATTCGAGTAAGTTATTCACCTTTTTAAGGTGTTCGTTCTCAGTGGTATGCGCACCCTGTAATGCTTCAATTGCATCGGCAAAATCGTTGCTTGAATAGCCTAAGTATTCTAATTGAGTTAATGCATAGCTGTCGGCTTCTCGTTCCATATCTCGTGAAAATCCTTGTTGAGCAAACGATGCCCCCGTACCTAAAGCGACTTCTGCAATCCCTTCTAAATCACCAAATATAACGGCAAGTACAATTGTGCTGGCAGCCGATTGTGCTGTTATGCGAACACTATGCTGGTGGACGACATGACCTATTTCGTGAAGTAACACAGCTTTTAGCGCATTGGGTTTATCGGCTAGTAAATTAGCTAATTCATCAGTGACCACAATACGGCCATGAGGGAGTGCAAACGCATTAGCCCCAAAGCTTTGGGATTTATAAAACGAAAGCCTATACACCGACTTTTCAAGTGCAAGCGCATCAAGCATGGTATTAAAATGCTGCTGCACTGTGGCTTGTTGCTCGGCAGGTAACTCGGTTGGGTCGAGAGCCAATTTTTTAATTACAGCAAAACTTTGCTCACCCATTTGTTCAACAACGCTATGTGGTAGGGTATCAACACTGTACACAGCAATTGCGGGCACAACTTTGTATAGCATAAACCACATAAAAAGCGGTGTAACTACAATTGCCGCTATAATAGCCCACTTATTTTTTTCAAGCCGCTCTAATGAGTGATGACTTTTAGCGTTAAATGGCCACCTAAATTCTGTGTCAAGCGGAATGAAGCGACCGCCATCATCAAAGCTTAGCTCGTCGGCAATACCGGCAATTGCTGAACTTAAATTGAGTTCATTAATTGCATAACGAACAGGTGCGTGACCACCGTGATTAATTTCAACATGTGAGCCACTAACTGTAGCAACACACAGCTGGTAGTTACTCGAAGCGTTTGGAAAATAATGCCCCTGAACGTTCATAATAAACTCTTATGTTAGCGATAAATCAATATCAAATACATTAGCCGCTTCTTCGGCAAAGGATGACTGCTGCTCTTGCGTTGTATCGATTAAGTTTAATGCGCCAGGGTATATATCAACAGTTGTGGCCTCAGCAAGCATTTTTGATGTACGAATTTGTGTCCAGGGGTAAGCAAGCCCCAATGAAAACACAATAGCTAACATGTTGGTTAAAAGTAAAATGGCATAAGGAATAGGTTTAAGTTCAGATTTAAACGATGCAACATCTTCAAATTGGCTGTTATTAAAAATATGATTTCGAATGGCCGCTTTCCACACTGCGGTTACTATGGCAATCATTACAACATAGGCAATCATTAATCCACCAAACATAATTCCCATTTTGGCTGGGTCTTGAGCCGCTTGTTGATTTTCAACATTGAGTAAATCAAGTCCAAAGAGTCCTAAAATAGCCATAAATATCACCATGGTGATAGAGCTCACCACAAAACAAATAAGCGCTGTTAAGTAGTAAGTTTCACCTTTGAGCTTTACGGCTAATGGTTTATTGCCGTAACTAATATTACTGTGGATGTAAGTATCTATGCGCTTTAAAACATAAGGCATTAATAAATAAAGTGTAAAAACACTGGCTATAGGTAACAGTATAAAGTTGACAAAGGCTTCGCCGTAATTGCCTTTGAATGCAAAGCGCACATTACGATGACGGGTCATACGCATATTAAAGCGCAGGCCTTGGTTAATGATCCACGGCATTAAAAAAATAAAAGCAATCGCAAATATAAAGCCTACGAGTGGAAAAAAGCTGACAGCAAAGGTGTAAGCTAAAAACACAATAACCGCTAAAATACGACCTTTTAAAATTTGCATAGGAGTGGCTAAGTAGTCAAAACTGTGGCCGTCAATACGAGTATGTCCATAAAAATAGCGCATTGTACGCACTTTTGCCCAGGCAGAATAAATGCCCAATGTTAGTACGCTAAGTAATATGTTTACTATCCAAATACCAAAAAACTCACCGCCTTTGCCACTAAATTGCACTTTGGAGCTAGATAGTGGGGTAAGTGGGTTCGCGATCGGTTCGTTTGATTGTGAAGGGGTTGGGTGTATTGATTCCATTAAAAGCCATTCCATGTTGTTTTTTTGTTAATTTACCGATTTTAAGTGCAAAACTCAATATTTATCACAGCAATAGCGCTTTTAATACATACAAGGTGTGACGTTTGTTTGACCCATTTAGCTGTTTTTTCTCACTATAAGGTGTGTTCAAACTAGGTGATACATTTTTTATAATGAACTCTGTTATACTGAGCGGATAATTTTATGGGGCTGTTATGATTTCAAAAAACCAACTCAAACTTATTCGCCAACTTGGCCAAAAAAAGTACCGAAAGCAATATAATCAATACCTTGTACAAGGCGAAAAAAACGTACTTGAGTTGTTAAATAGTTCATTAAACGCAGTTGTTATATTTGCAACTTCCGCGTTTATAAATGCTCATCAAAGCCGTTTTCCAAACACCCACATCATTGAAGCAGACGAAGAGGCGTTGACTAAAGCGAGCACCCTTGTAAGTAATAATGCAGCTATTGCAATTGTTGATATGCCCAAAGCCGACTTACCCAATATGAATGGGTTAATATTGGCTCTTGATGGCGTGTCTGATCCAGGCAATTTAGGTACTATTATCAGAGTTGCTGATTGGTATGGGGTTAAACATATTGTGACTAGCACAGACAGCGCCGATGCCTATAACCCAAAAACAATTAGTGCCACTATGGGGTCGTTTGTAAGAGTATCTGTAAGCCAAGTTGAATTACCTGAATATTTAAAGACTTTAAACTTGCCAATATATGGCGCGTTTTTAGATGGTCAAAGTGTGCATAAAACACAATTCAGTGGTGAGGGTGTTTTACTAATGGGCAGTGAATCTCATGGGATACGCGAAGCCTGTGCGGGTTTAGTGACCGATAAAATAACAATTCCTGCATTTGGCGAGGCCGAATCGCTCAACGTTGCTATGGCAACAGGGATTATTTTAGATAATTTTAAGCGACAAGCTTAACAATTGCGTGTTTTTTAAGTTAAATTGCCCATGAATAACAACAATAATAAATTGGTAAAACAACAAGATGCGCTTAAGCACTATTAAATTAGCGGGCTTTAAATCGTTTGTAGAGCCCACTAAAATTCCATTTCCAGATCAAATGACCTGCGTTGTTGGGCCAAACGGCTGTGGAAAATCTAACGTTATTGATGCAGTGCGATGGGTGCTAGGCGAGAGCTCAGCTAAAAACTTGCGTGGCGATGCCATGACTGATGTTATTTTTAATGGGTCAACTAATCGTAAAGCCATTTCGCAAGCTTCAGTAGAGCTAATTTTTGATAATTCATTAGGCGAGCAAGAATTAAAAAATACCTTTGCCGATAGAAATCAAATAGCGATTAAGCGTTTAGTAACACGCGATGGGCAATCGTTATATTTTTTAAATGGCAGCAAATGCCGTAAACGAGACATAACCGATATATTTTTAGGCACGGGTCTTGGTCCTCGCAGTTATGCGATTATTGAGCAAGGGATGATATCGCGCTTAATTGAAAGTAAACCTCAAGAGCTGCGCGTGTTTTTAGAAGAAGCCGCGGGCGTATCTAAATACAAAGAGCGCCGCCGCGAAACGCAAACGCGGATAAAAAGTACCCGCGAAAATTTAGAACGTTTATTAGATGTTCGTAAAGAGCTGCAAAGTCAGCTCGATAAATTGGCAGTTCAATCACTTGACGCAAAAAAATACCGTGAACTCAAAGCAACAGAGCGCACATTAAAAGGTCAAATAGCTGTTTTAAAATGGCAAAAACTGCATCAGCAACAAATAGACAAAAGCGAGCAAATAAGAAAGCTTAATGAACAAATAAGCTTTTTTAAAACAGCCCACTCAGGGCACGATGATGTGCTCGCAACACTTGAAGGCGAAGTACAAGCTCAGCAAGATAAATTAAGTGATGCGCAGCATCAGCAACATATTACTCATACCGAGTTAACTCGAGCCGAACAGCAAAAAATCAGTATTAAACAACAAATACAATCACTTAAGCAAAGCTTAATAAAATTACAACAACGTCAAACAGACAGCCTTGATCAAAAAGCGCAACAGCAGCACATATGCGAAGAACTTGATGAGGCACTGCAAGCGGCAATAGAAAGCAGTTTAATGTGCGAAGAGCAAGTGAGTGAATTGTCATTTGAACTTGAGGGATTACAGGCCGCTAAGCAGCAGAGTTATTCGCATTGGCAAACACTCAACGAACAACAGCAGCAATTTAATACTCAGGTGCAGTCGCAAAGTAGTGAAATAAAGCACACGCAACAGCAAATAAATCATGTTAATGAGCAACTCAGCCAGTTAAATTCGCAGCTTGATGAACTTAAAAAAAATAATATAGAACAGCAGCTGGCCGAGCAAAAACAGCAGCGCCAAACACTTACTGAGGAGCTTGCAAAAAATCAAAGTGCGCTTTCGCAATGTGAAGTTAAACTGACTCAACAAAATAAGCAAGTTAATGAAACTCAAAACCACCATACAACGCTGACACAAAAAGAAAATGAGCTGAGCGCACGTATTGCAGGGCTTAAAAGTGCATTGGGGTTGGATGAAGAAGTCACTGATTCAGCCGGACTCTTAAGTCAACTAATAGTGCAAGATGGTTTTGAGCCATTAATAGAGCAAGCACTTAAGTCGCTTACAGATTTAAGCGTCACAGAGCAGCAATCACCTAATAGCGTATGGCCAAGCAATCAGTCTTTACTTAAGCCAAGCCTGGCTGATTATATTACCGCTGGCGTATACCCAGATTTACTCACACGAATTGTTTACAGTGAACACGCCGATTTAACGGTGTTAAACGATGACTATTACATTGCGGTGATGGATAAAAACGGCGCGTTGCATGGCCGTAATTGGCACGTAAACGCGGATAGCAACACAAACAACTCATTGCTAATTAAACATAAGCAACTTCACGAGTACACCTATGAGATTACACAGACTAAAAGTGATCTTGAAAAGGTGACAAGCGAACTTGAACAATACATTGCACTACAAGCAGAGCTTAATACCGAGCAAAAAGCGCTTAAAGACGTTATTCATCAGCTTGCCCAACAGATTGCTATTTCAAGTACCCGAAGCGATATGCTCACAGAGCAAGTCACTCAATATCAACACCAGTTATTAAAAATAAAAACTCAAGAGCAAACGATAAGTGCGTCACTTTTGCACCTTAATAAACAGCTTGAAGAACAAACAGAGCAATATGAACTATTTGCTGAGCAGCAATTTAATTTAATAGATGAAACTGAGGCTGCTAATGATGAGCGCATGCAAAGTGATAAAAATTATAGCCAAGCATTCAGTGCGCTAGAGCAATACAAAACGCAGGCTCATCAGGCTAGTTTAAGTCAGCAAAAAGCACGCAGTGAGTGGCAGTTAAGCCAAACAAAACTAAGCCATGCAGAGCAAGCCTATAATGAGGCAAAACAAGGAGCTGAAGAATTAGTTTTGGAAATAGAGACGCTACTTATTCCAGAAGAAACACTCAGTGAATCAATTTTAACGTTATTAGAAACGCATCAACATGGCGAGCAATTACTAGCGCAATTACAAAACGATTTATTACAAGCTAAAGATGCCTTAAATACAAAGCAAGCTAGCCTTAAAAATTCTCAGGGTGAGCTGCAAGGACTTCAAGAACAACATCAAAAATTAACACTTGAAGAGCAGAGCTTATTAATAAAGGCGCAATCTTCACTTGAGCCATTAGATGAGCTTAAACAAAGCCTAAAAGCAGTACTTGAAATATTACCAGACGACTTATCCTTAAATGCAGCGCAAAACCAATTAACAGGTATTACAAATCAGCTAGACAAGCTGGGTGCGGTTAACTTAGCAGCCATAGAAGAGTTTGACGTTGCAAAACAGCGAAGTGAGTATTTAGATAACCAGTTAGAGGATTTAACCAAAGCGTTAAATACCCTTGAAGGTGCTATTCGAAAAATTGATACCGAGACAAAAACACGCTTTAAAGCCACATTTGATCAAGTAAACGAAGATTTTGCGCAGCTGTTTCCTAAAGTTTTTGGTGGCGGTAGTGCGTATTTGGAATTAACCAGTGACGATTTACTTGAAAGTGGTGTTAGTATAATGGCACGGCCGCCAGGTAAGAAAAATTCAACCATTCACTTGTTAAGTGGTGGAGAAAAAGCGCTGACGGCATTATCATTAGTGTTTTCTATATTCAGGCTAAATCCAGCGCCATTTTGTATGCTGGATGAAGTTGACGCGCCATTAGATGACGCAAACGTTGTACGCTTTTGCCGTTTGGTAGAAGAAATGTCACAATCAGTGCAATTTATTTATATAAGTCATAACAAAATTGCAATGGAGATGGCGGGGCGTTTAACCGGTGTTACCATGGCAGAGCCAGGTGTATCACGAATGGTTGCTGTAGATATTGAGCAAGCGGTGCAACTTGCACACGCATAAATTTTTATAACACGTGTATTAGTTTTTGATTAATATACAGAGTTTAGGCATAACAAATAATAAAAGGTGAGGGGATGGCCGAACAATTAAGATGGGTTTTAATCATTATCAGTGTGATTGTCATTGGTGGCTTATTAGTCCATGGTTTATGGTCTGTAAGAAAAAAAGACAGCCCAGATACGTCTGTTAAAGAACGGGTTGAACCACTCCAAGAAAGCCCCGCAGCTTCATCTCATTCATATAGTCAAAAAACTGAGCAAAAAGAACCGGTTATTAGTGAACGTGACGAGCCACAGTTAGGGGAGCTTAACTTTGATGCTAATGAGCCTCAAATAGAGTCTAGCGTGCCAGAGGTGCCTATTGAGGACGATCTAAGTGTTGTTGATGATTTAGAGTCGGTTGAGCAAACTGATCAACAACCACAGGAGCCAGTACCGGATTTTGTTATTGTACATATACAAATGCCTGAAGGGTTAACTATGCAAGGCAGCAAGTTATTACCCGCTGTAAATACGCTCGGTTTTAAATACTCAGAGGAAGGCTTTTTTAACCGTCATTTAGACCCCGCAGGCCAAGGACCTGTGTTGTTTAGATTGGTTAATATGTACAACCCAGGGACATTCGATATAGATAATATGGAACAGTTTAGCACCGCTGGGGTCAGCTTATTCATGACCTTACCGTGTGACGGCGACGGGTTAGCAGCGTTTAATATGTTGCACAGTGCGTCTAAAAAAATAGCCGACGAATTCGGCGCGCATATATTAGACGCAGAGCGCGAAGAAATGAGTGTTGAGCGTGTAAGACAGTATGTTGAGCAGGTTCGTGCTTTTTCAGCGTAACAATTTGTAATATATAATTTTTATAAGCCACTGGGCGATATCGTCAAAGTGGCTTTTTTATGTTTTTTGAGGTTTAAATGTCTAGCAGCATTAGTGAGCAAATTAATCATCTTCGTACCCTATTAGAGCAGCACAATTACAATTATTATGTGCTTGATACCCCAAGCATTCCAGATGCTGAATACGATAGGCTATTACGCGAACTCAGTGCGCTTGAAACACAAAACCCTGAATTTTTATCTGCCGATTCACCGACTCAAAAAGTAGGTGGCGCAGCGCTTAGCAAGTTTGAGCAAGTCGCCCACCAAGTGCCCATGCTATCGCTCGATAATGCGTTTAGCGAAGACGAATTTACAGGCTTTAATCGCCGAATCAAAGATCGCTTAATGAGCACCGATGATCTTACTTTTTGCTGTGAGCCCAAGTTAGATGGCTTGGCTGTGTCGATCATTTATCGTGATGGAGTGTTGGTACAAGCCGCAACGCGGGGTGATGGCTTTACTGGTGAGAATATCACTCAAAATGTAAAAACAATTCGTAACGTGCCTCTTAAATTACGTGGAGACTTCCCGAAAGAGCTTGAAGTGCGTGGCGAGGTATTCATGGATAGCGCAGGGTTTGAAAAGCTCAATAGTGAAGCGCAAAAGCGTGGCGAAAAAGTATTTGTAAACCCACGTAATGCAGCTGCAGGTAGCTTGCGTCAGCTAGACTCTAAAATCACCGCCAAACGCCCACTGATGTTTTATGCATACAGCACTGGTTTGGTTGCCGATGGCTCAATTCCTGATGATCATTTTCAGCAATTAGAAAAGCTAACTGATTGGGGTTTACCCCTTTGCCCAGAAACAAAGCTGGTGGAAGGGCCACAAGCTGCTTTAGATTACTATGGTGATATTTTAACGCGTCGTAGTGAGCTTAAATATGAAATTGATGGCGTAGTAATAAAAGTTAATAATAAAGCCTTACAAGAGCGTTTGGGCTTTGTGGCGCGTGCGCCTCGTTGGGCTATTGCTTATAAGTTTCCGGCGCAAGAAGAAGTTACTCAACTACTTGATGTAGAGTTTCAAGTTGGGCGCACGGGTGCAATTACGCCTGTTGCTCGTTTAGAACCTGTATTTGTAGGCGGTGTAACGGTGTCTAATGCAACGCTTCACAACGGTGATGAAATTGCTCGCTTAGGTGTTAAAGTTGGTGATACGGTGATTATTCGCCGTGCTGGCGATGTAATTCCGCAAATAACGCAGGTAGTGCTCGATCGCAGACCCGCAGAAGCAAGAGATATTGTGTTTCCATCAGCTTGCCCAATTTGTGATTCCCATGTAGAAAAAGTCGAAGGTGAAGCTGTAGCCCGTTGTACTGGCGGTTTAGTGTGCCCGGCACAGCGTAAGCAAGCTATAAAGCACTTTGCATCTCGCAAAGCATTAGATATTGATGGCCTTGGCGATAAAATTGTTGATCAATTAGTGGACCGTGAGCTTATAAAAACACCCGCTGATTTATTTATACTAAAGCAAGGCCATTTTGAATCACTTGAACGCATGGGGCCAAAATCGGCTAAAAATTTGGTCACTGCTTTAAACGAAGCAAAAGCCACCACGCTTGCTAAATTTTTATATTCATTGGGTATACGAGAGGCTGGTGAGGCAACGGCACAAAATTTAGCAAATCACTTTTTAACGCTTGAGAATATTATTAGTGCCAGTGTCGATAGCCTGACACAAGTAAGCGATGTAGGTGATATTGTGGCATCGCATGTGCGAGGTTTTTTTGACGAAGAGCACAATTTAGCGGTCGTCAATGCGCTTATTGAGCAAGGCATACATTGGCCTGCGCTGAGTGCACCATCGGAGGATGACCAACCGCTAGCAGGGCTTACTTATGTACTTACAGGTACGCTTAACACACTTAATCGCAATGATGCAAAAGCGCGCTTACAACAGCTAGGTGCGAAGGTGTCAGGCAGTGTATCTGCTAAAACCGATGCCTTAGTAGCGGGTGAAAAAGCGGGCTCTAAACTCACAAAGGCTCAAGATTTAGGAATAGATGTCCTGACAGAGGATGATTTAATCGAGCTGCTTAAAAAGCATAACGGTTAGGAAAGTAGCAATGAGCCGATACGGACCCCAATACTGGGATAAATACGGGAGTTATCGTACTCCTGTTGCGTTTCACTTAAGTGTAGTGGTGTTGCTGCGTGCTTATTTTATTTGGGTTATTGCGGCACTAAGCCGCCGACCAGAGCTTGACTTAATGTCGTTATTTTTTAGATCTAAAAGCGACTTTTTTATTGCCATTGCTATTGGCAGTATTGCGATAATTCCTACATTGTTATTTTGTTTGCGCCGTCCACGTGATTCACATATAGCCACTGACCGGTTGGCAAGTATTTGGCGGCATATGCGCTGGCCATTAATTGTTTGTGCGCTGATAGATTTAACGTGGTTAATAGTACAAGCGGCACATAGCCATTATCGGTTTTCGCTTTTTTTAGCGGTGCAAATGGTTATTGTGTTTTGGGTGCTTTGGTATTTAGTTAAAAGCCGGTATTTAACTGTGTTTTTTAAAGATTGGCCTGAGCCAACAGAAAAAGCATCAGATGATAAAAAACATCTTAAAAAGGATTCATAGTGGACGCAGTAAACAAAAAAATAGCATTAATAATTGCACTCATTGGTTTTGTGCTTGTTGGTTTAATGCTTGGCTATGAGTTATCAGACGTTATGTGGTTTAAAATGTTGATAGGTGTATGGGTGTTTGTGTTTTGTTCTAGCATGTATAGACTTACTCCATTATTTAAAGCGCGAAATCGCTTAGAGCATTTTGTTCAACGCGATGCGCAGCATTTATTAGTATTTAGCTTAATGGGCTTTTTTGATAAAAAACATGGTCCTAATTGGCTGGTTATACAAAGTATTGAGCGCGTAGTAAGCAAAGATGATGAGCTTATTATTTGTAGCAATAATGATCGGCAACTAAGCGTTAGCTTACCAGTTAAAAAAGCGGAGTTAGAGGCGTTCATGCAGCGGATTTTTACTACTGCGGAAAAGCAAACGATTACCTTTGAACAAGCTTGATCGACGCACCATTTCACCACGTAATAAAAGGTCTAGTTATATAACCTGATCTTTGATTTATAAACGTTAATTATCCAGAGCTCAGATTATTTACCCTATTCGTAATACAGGTTTTCATGAGGTTATTATGTTGAAATGGAACGATGTGATTAATTTTGCCAAAAATGGCAATCCTACACCGAGTAAAAAAGTTACTAAAACAGATGAACAATGGCGTAAACAATTGTCAGAAAACGAATACTATGTAACGCGTATGAAAGGAACAGAGCGCCCTGATATGTCTGGTAGTTGTACATTGTTAGAGCCTGGTAAATATGTGTGTGTGTGTTGTGATAATTTATTGTTTGATGCTGACGAAAAGTTTGAAAGCGGAACTGGCTGGCCTTCATTTACTCAGCCGGCAAGTATAGAAGCAATTGGCTATGTACGTGATTTTAGCCATGGCATGGAGCGTGTAGAGGTTGTATGCAATGTGTGTGATGCGCATTTAGGGCATATATTTCCAGATGGCCCATTACCAACGGGCCTTCGATACTGCGTTAATGGCGCCGCAATGAAAAAGCTTTAGTCTTTGAGGTTTAGCTTCATCTCTTTTGCTTGATTCATAATTTTATCTAAACGCTGCGCTTGATCGGCAGGCAAATCGGATTTGTCTAATAAGGTGTAGCACTTTTTAGCAAGCCCGATATTCAATGAACTGCCACTTTGTTTGGTTGAATCAAATAAGCATTGTAATAAATTAAGTGCAATGCTTTGATTACGTGGCATCACTCTGAACGCATGCGTGAATGCTTCTAGTGCTGTATTCAATTGGCCTTTGTTAAACTGGGTCACAGCATGGTTATTAAGTTCTTTTGGTCCCATTTTAATATCACGTCGTTCACTTTGCTGTTGTTGTATATAACGTAAATAGGTGGGTTCGCTCGTAGTCGGGTGTCTTTCACAATGATTAATTATTTGCGTAAATAACATTTGTGCTTTTTGATGAAACCCTAGCTCATGAAAGGCTTTTGCTTTATCAAGTGCGCCATCGACTGAACGGATTATTGAGTCGTCATCTTCTAATTGCTCGATGAGCTTCTTAGCTTTTTGATGTTCATCTTTTAAATAATGAAGCCGCGCATTAAGCACATCAATTTGCGATTGATTAGTGCTGTTAGGAAATTGGGTTTTTAAATCGTTTATATATTTATTTGTTTGCCTAGAAATGCGCTGCACCTGATCGGTTTGATCTGTCGTTAAAGCAAAGTCAATTCCTGCTCGAGCCGCATTTAAGTATATATCGGGATGATCGTAAATAGAGTGCTTAGCAAAGTTTGCTATATCTTTTTGTGTTAGGTAATTTTTTTCGTAGTCGTGATTAATTAACGAGACCGTGCTTAGCGATTTTTGACGCGATATATTTCGTGGCGCAATTGTGGCTGCTTGGCTCAAAAAGTCTTGGGCTAATTCAAATTGATTCAGTTTAATTTCTAACCGGCCTAGTAAGTCTAATGCAACAAGGCGGGTTTCTTGGCGTTCTAGCATGGTTTTTAACATGCGTTGCGCCAAAATATGCTCGTTATTGGCTATAAGCGCTTCTACTAGCCCCACTTTAGCCCAGGCGAATTTTTGAATATCGAGCACAGATTTAAAAAAGTCTTTGGCCTCTTGGGCGCGTTTTAACCGAAGAAGAGCATCACCTTTCAGACGAAGTAGAATAGGGCTGTAATTATTGTCTTTTCTTTCAAGAGCCGCATCAATATATTTTATGGCTTTTGAGTCGTTACCATCATCGATGAGCGTGTATACGGTTTGAAGATCGTGTTTACGCTTTAATATACGTTCAATTCGGGTCTTTAGTTCTTGCGCTGTAAAAGGCTTAACCAAAAAGTCATCGGGTTGAAGCTCAAGTACACTGTGTACTAATGAGCCACTTGTTTCAGCTGAAATAAAGATAAAGCCAGTAGAGTTTTTTATGAGTTGTTTAACTCTTAGCTCTTCGTATAACTGGTAACCGTCTTGGTGTTTATTTAAGTTGAAGGAACACACAATTAAATCGAACGATTCACTTAAACATTGCTCTTTTGCTGAATTGGCATGATCAGCAAAGCTCAACTGCCGAAAGCCAAGTCTTTCTAACGATTGTTTCATATAGCTTTGAGCAAGTGGCTGCTCTTCGACTATTAGTATTTTGGCTTTTGAAAATATCTTAGTTGGCATTGGCTTAAGCGTTATCACTTTTAACACAGACTATAATCAACAGTTTAGCTGCTTACAAGGGAATTTAAATGTTAGCTGTATTTATTAGGTAATTAGGTTTAACTAATACGTTTATATGGTCATAAAGTGTCATTTTTATTCAGTGCTGTAATGACGGGTTATATTTGCAATTTGAATAGGGATTAAATATTAGGCTGTGGTGATTAAATTATTATGCCTAAAGGGCAGTGATGCTCTTTTTTCTGATGGCTGAGTTAATTATGCAGATAAGCGTTTATAAAAAGTAGAAAAATAATTTAGAGTAGATATTAAAGAGGTAGTTATATGTGGTGGGTGATACTGGACTTGAACCAGTGACCCTCGCCTTGTAAGGGCGATGCTCTCCCAACTGAGCTAATCACCCACATATAATAGGTATGACTTAATATAATTTGGTGGGTGATACTGGACTTGAACCAGTGACCCTCGCCTTGTAAGGGCGATGCTCTCCCAACTGAGCTAATCACCCAAATTATATATTTAATATGCACCACTCTAAGAATGGTGGGTCGTACTGGACTTGAACCAGTGACCCTCGCCTTGTAAGGGCGATGCTCTCCCAACTGAGCTAACGACCCATATTAAATTTAAAACGTGACTATTAATACAATAATAGGTTCATATGTGGTGGGTGATACTGGACTTGAACCAGTGACCCTCGCCTTGTAAGGGCGATGCTCTCCCAACTGAGCTAATCACCCACATATAAATTAAACGCTACTACTAAAATAAATAGTACTGGACTTTAACCAGTGAACTTCACCGTTACTCATAAGCCTCGGTAATGCTCTCTTTTTCTAACTGAGCTAATGACTCATTTAAATTTTTGTAATATCACCACTCTGAGAATGGTGGGTCGTACTGGACTTGAACCAGTGACCCTCGCCTTGTAAGGGCGATGCTCTCCCAACTGAGCTAACGACCCATATTGCATACTACTAACTGTATAGATAGTACTGGACTTTAACCAGTGAATCTCGCCGTTACTTGTAAATAGCGGTGATGTTCTCTTTTCTTGTAACTGAGCTAACGACCCAAATTACAATTTAAATGACTATTTATATAATAGGCTTTATATGTGGTGGGTGATACTGGACTTGAACCAGTGACCATCGCCTTGTAAGGGCGATGCTCTCCCAACTGAGCTAATCACCCATATATAATTTATAGCGCTACTATTAAATAAATAGTACTGGACTTTAACCAGTAAACATCGCTGTTACATGTCAGTAGCAGTGATGTTCTCTTTTCTAGCTGAGCTGATGCTCATATAGAATTTAGATGCGAACACTTATAAAAAGTGGTGGGTGATACTGGACTTGAACCAGTGACCCTCGCCTTGTAAGGGCGATGCTCTCCCAACTGAGCTAATCACCCGCATCTAAACAACATTACATTGCTGCGTTGTTGTGGGGCGCTATTATAGATAGAGTTGGAAATGTGTCAACACTTGAATGATAAAAATGTACTGAATGAAGGTTTTATAAACAACAGGATATAGCTTGCGTCTATTTAATAGGCAGAATATGTTGGGTAGTATAAAAATGTGGCGCATTTGTGGTATTTATAAATATCATTTGCATCTATCCAGTTCTTCTTAGGGGAATATACAAGCGATTGTTTTTTGTTGGCCATTTAATCGCTCCCTAATGAGGGGATATACTTTTTGTTACCGGTTTGAGAAGTTAACAAATAAAATACGGTTCAAAGAAAAATATTTTAAAGCGCAATCATAGAAATCATTTATTGTTTTACTACGTTTAGTTAATTGGTCTGTCGGAACGAAAGTGCGATGTTAGGTGAGTATTCTTTAAATTACATTTGCAAAGTTTGAATTGCATATAAATGTATACCTTTTGAGGGGAGAGTAGTGATTTACAATTCACTGACTGGTAACGCTACATAAAATAAAAGTGTAGGTGAGTCGCATTAGGGTAATGATTTTAATCAAATTGTGTTTTTTAGCATGCTTGATAGCCAGTTTGTTGAAAATTAAACCATTTAAATAAAGCGGGATAAAAAACTGTTGACTTTATTTTGGGTGGTGCATAGAATGCGCCCCGCACTAAGCAATACACGACGTACTTATTACGGCGAGTGTTGATTAAGTTGGGGCTATAGCTCAGCTGGGAGAGCGCTTCGCTGGCAGTGAAGAGGTCTGCGGTTCGATCCCGCATAGCTCCACCAATTATTAGTGTTTGTCCTAGGGTAGCAGTTTTCTGCGTCCCCATCGTCTAGAGGCCTAGGACACCGCCCTTTCACGGCGGTAACAGGGGTTCGAATCCCCTTGGGGACGCCATCTAGTTTATACTAGAGGTGGTTATACCAAGAGAGTAGCGTAACACTTAAAGCTCGAGTCTTTACTTGTAAAATACGCATTACCTTAGAAACTCACGATATGAGTTAAACTTATCAAATGTCCTAGTGACACTTTTTAGTGTCCCCATCGTCTAGAGGCCTAGGACACCGCCCTTTCACGGCGGTAACAGGGGTTCGAATCCCCTTGGGGACGCCACTTACTATTATATAGTAGGGTAGTGTTATTAAAGCTCGTCTGAATCGAGTCTAAACCTTCAGTTGTCCTAGTGACACTTTTTAGTGTCCCCATCGTCTAGAGGCCTAGGACACCGCCCTTTCACGGCGGTAACAGGGGTTCGAATCCCCTTGGGGACGCCACTTACTATTATATAGTAGGGTAGTGTTATTAAAGCTCGTCTGAATCGAGTCTAAACCTTCAGTTGTCCTAGTGACACTTTTTAGTGTCCCCATCGTCTAGAGGCCTAGGACACCGCCCTTTCACGGCGGTAACAGGGGTTCGAATCCCCTTGGGGACGCCACTTACTATTATACAGTAAGGTAGTGTTATTAAAGCTCGTCTGAATCGAGTCTAAATTTTCAGTTGTCCTAGTGACACTTTTTAGTGTCCCCATCGTCTAGAGGCCTAGGACACCGCCCTTTCACGGCGGTAACAGGGGTTCGAATCCCCTTGGGGACGCCATCTACTATTTTAAGTGCAGTATAAAGCAGTGTGACACCGCACTCTCTATGCACGCCGTTATCAAGAGTGCTAATCTCTTGGGGACGCCACTTACTATTATATAGTAGGGTAGTGTTATTAAAGCTCGTCTGAATCGAGTCTAAACCTTCAGTTGTCCTAGTGACACTTTTCAGTGTCCCCATCGTCTAGAGGCCTAGGACACCGCCCTTTCACGGCGGTAACAGGGGTTCGAATCCCCTTGGGGACGCCACTTACTATTATACAGTAAGGTAGTGTTATTAAAGCTCGTCTGAATCGAGTCTAAATTTTCAGTTGTCCTAGTGACACTTTTTAGTGTCCCCATCGTCTAGAGGCCTAGGACACCGCCCTTTCACGGCGGTAACAGGGGTTCGAATCCCCTTGGGGACGCCATCTACTATTTTAAGTGCAGTATAAAGCAGCGTAACACCGCACTCTTTATGCACGACGTTATCAAGAGTACTAATCTCTTGGGGACGCCATTTACTTTTCTAAAGTAGGTCAGTGTTATTAAGATTTAAACATACCTCACAAAGCATTTCCCATAGTCATATATAAATTACCTTTCAAAGTTAAATATTTAGCTCTATCAGATCACAGCTCTAAAAACATTTATACCAACCCGCAATAATACTTAATCATTTTGCTGAGCTAAACGTGTCACAATCCACGTTAAAAACTCTTATTTAGAAAAAACAAAGAACGATTTTTTGCATTGCTACCAAAACATTTTTCTACCCTCAAAATAACTCAATAAATTAAGCGAATTGGTATTAATTAAAGTATCTGTATTTTTTATTCAGGGCTTATAAATATTCTACTTGTTAGCATGCATAAAGCTTCCAAAGAATGAGGAGGATTTATGGCAAGTGGATGGGCGCGTGATGGCGCAATTCAAGATCAAATAGATGCTAGTGTTAATGATGCAGTGCAATACGCAAGAAGTAACCTAATTTCAGGAGCGAGCGCTGAGCTTTGTGATGAGTGTGACGAGACGATACCACAAGCAAGAAGGTTAGCGTTACCAGGTGTGCGCTACTGCATTTCATGCCAAGCGGAATTAGAAGGGCTACCAAGTAATTCTAACGCGTTTAATCGCCGTGGTAGTAAAGATAGTCAATTACGATAAAGGTGCTCAAGGCACCTTTTTTTATGGGTAAAATACCACCCGAAATTATTTATGATTTTTTCTGAATAAGTTCAATTGCATACCCATCAGGGTCTTTAACAAATGCAATTTGAGTTGTTCCACCTTTAACTGGACCGGGCTCTCGGCTTACATTACCACCAGCGGCTTTTATGTCATCGCATGCTTTGTATATATCATCAAATTCAATTGCGATGTGTCCGTAGGCATCACCTAGGCTATAGTTATCTTGATCCCAGTTATATGTGAGCTCAAGTACGGTTGTATCTTTTTCATCGCCATAACCAACAAAAGCCAAAGTGTAGCGGTACTCTTCATTTTCAGAGCGTCTCAGCTCTTTCATGCCGAGAATGTGGGTGTAAAACGCGATAGATTTTTCTAAATCAGCAACGCGAAGCATAGTGTGTAATAAGCGCATTTAAGGAACCTCAGGCTTTATTTTGATGTAATTCATCGGCTATATCGATTTCTAAAAACTTATTTAGAGACAGCTGATTATTTTATAAGTTTTAAACTATATGAGGGCAGGAAATATGTATTACAAGCAAAAAAGCTTTCTTTAATATTAAAGTCTGTCGAATTGAATCATCTGTTGTTGAAATATGGGTTAACAGTTTAACTTAATTACCAATTTTGGCTTTTCATATGGCTGGTTAGCCAATTATTTGTGCTTATTGGTCAACCTCCCAAGGCCTATTCGTTTAAATATTATTTAACATCGTTTTGACATAAAAATTTAATTTAATAGTTTTTATCATATTGTATTTATTGAATTATATTATTTCTATTAGCTTTTGGTTGTAACTTTTTAGCTTACAAAAAACAACTTATTGGTTGACAATAAAGGCGTTTGGTAATAATGTTTTTACATACCAATTGGTAACCTCCTGAGCGTTGTTGCTAAATGGCTTAGTAAATAATCAGAGTTACACATGATTATATAAGTAAATAAGAGATAAAAAATGCTGCGTTTAATGAGAGTTAGATAAGCCATTTTACTTACTTTAACAAGTACAAACCTTATTCTATTTATTTAATAAAGTGGCTCTACTGAATTAAATAAAGACAGAGCGTACCTATTTTATGGGGTAAATAATTACTCACTCTCATAAAAGTTTGCGCCATCATATCTAGGAGTTATTCATGTCAAAACCTGTAATCGGTTTCATCGGTCTAGGCCTTATGGGCGGCAATATGGCCGAAAATTTACAAAACAAAGGCTATGAGCTGATTGTTATGGATTTGAGTAAGGATGCAGTTGCTGCATGTGTCGCTCGAGGCGCAAAAACAGCAAGCACAGCAAAGGAACTAGCTTCAGGTGCAGATATTGTAATGCTTTGTCTAACAACGTCAGCTGTTGTTGAAAAAATAGTTTACGCTGACGACGGTATTTTAGCGGGCATTAAAGAAGGCGCAGTACTTGTTGACTTTGGTACATCAATCCCATCTTCAACTAAAAAAATTGGCGCTGATTTAGCTGCAAAAGGTGCTGGTATGATTGACGCACCGCTTGGTCGTACACCTGCACATGCAAAAGATGGTTTATTAAATATTATGGCTTCTGGCGACATGGCAACTTTTAACAAAGTGAAGTCAGTGTTAGAAGATCAAGGCGAGAACGTTTTTCACTTAGGTGATTTAGGTGCTGGCCACACGACAAAGCTGATCAATAACTTTATGGGAATGACAACCGTATGTGCTATGTCTCAAGCATTTGCAGTTGCAGAACTTGCTGGTGTTGACCGTCAACAGTTGTTCGACATTATGTCTACTGGCCCGTCAAATTCTCCATTCATGCATTTTTGTAAAAACTATGCAGTAGACAACGTAAGCGACCTTGGCTTTTCTATTGCTAATGCAAATAAAGACCTTGGTTATTTTTTACAAATGGTTGAAGACTTAGGCACTCAATCAAAAATTGCTGAAGGGTCGTCTGCTAACTTACAAGCAGCATTTGACGCAGGTATGGGCCAAGGTAACGTGCCAGAAATTTTCGATTACTTCAAAAAACTAGAAAAGTAATTTTTAGCTCTAAAGCGCTTTAAGTTTTTTTAATTTAAAGCGCTTAAACACACATGACACCAATCGACTTAAGTCTTTATGTATTGTCAGCACAGTAACCCCTGACAGCGCATTTACTTAGTCACAACGAAAAAGAGTTAACTATGCGTTTGATTAGTACAATAAAGCTTAGTCTAGTTCTCATCGGTTGCCTATCTGCACAAATAGCGGCCAAAGATTATTTTTTAGACAACAAACAGGATTTTAACGATATTGCGGCAAACTTAGTTGCAGGCGATAAGGTTGTTCTTAAAAATGGAACTTGGCTTGATTTCGAAATTTTATTACAAGGTCAAGGCACAAAAAATGCACCTATTACGTTAACAGCCGAAACACACGGCAAGGTTATTTTATCAGGCCAATCTAATCTTCGTCTTGCGGGCCAGTACCTTGAGGTTTCGGGCTTAGTTTTCAAAGAGGGTTATACGCCAAGTTCAGCAGTAATAGAGTTTCGTCGCAATAAAAAAGAGTTAGCTTACCATTCACGAGTTACCAATGTTGTAATCGATAATTATAATAATCCAGATAAACGAGAGTCAGATTACTGGGTAGCGTTGTATGGCCAACACAACCGATTTGATCATAGTCACCTAGTAGGTAAAAGAAATAAAGGTGTTACGGTTGCTGTAAGATTAAATAGCGAACAAAGCCAGCAAAATTATCATCAAATAGATCATAACTTTTTTGGTTACCGTCCTACTTTTGGCTCTAACGGCGGTGAAACCCTGCGTATTGGCACCAGTCATTACTCACTAAGTGATTCATTTACAGTAGTTGAAAACAATTATTTTGAACGCACTAACGGCGAAGTAGAAATCATTTCGGTAAAATCAGGTAAAAACCAAATTCGTAATAACGTATTTTTTGAATCTCGCGGTACGTTAACCCTTCGCCATGGTAATGGCAATGTAATTGAAGAGAACATCTTCTTTGGTAATGGCGTAGACCACACTGGCGGTATTCGTATTATCAATAAAGACCAAATTGTAAGAAATAACTACCTTGAAGGGCTCACAGGTTACCGATTTGGTAGTGGGTTTACCGTTATGAACGGTGTACCAAACTCGCCAATTAACCGTTACCACCAAGTTGAAAACGCAACCTTAGAAAACAACACCTTTGTAAATGTAAGCCATGTACAACTTGCTGCAGGTAGCGATGCAGAGCGAAGTGCTGCACCTATTAACAGCGTAATGAAAAATAACCTGATTATTAATCAAAATGGCGAGCAGCCATTTACTACGTTCGATGATGTAAGTGGTATTGCTTTGACCAATAACGTTGCAAATACCACGGTATTAAAAGAGCTTGCTTATGGTGTTAAAAAGCAAAATGTAACACTTAGCAAAGCAAGTAACGGCTTACTTTACCCTAAATCAAGTAATGTGAAAGCAGGTGCTAAACGTGGTTTAAAGGTGCTAAAAAAGGACGATACCGGCGTTAGTTGGTATCCAAAAATAGCGCAGGTTGTTGAGTTTGACTCAGGTAAAATGCATCAAGTTAAAGCAAATGTAAGCGACTTACTTAATGCAATTAATAACGCCCAATCTGGAGATGTGCTAGCGCTTGCAGATGGCCAATACGATGTATCAAAACTTATTAAGATTAGTAAAGCACTTACTATTAAAGCTAAAAACCCAGGTGAAGCTAAGCTTACTTATCAGCGTTCTACTTTATTTGAAATTCACGATGGCGGTAGCTTAAAACTAGATGGTTTAGTTATCTCTGGGGAAAGCGCACCCGATGCCATAGGCAACAGTGTATTACGTACTCAAAAATGGGGTATGGTCGATAACTACCGTTTTGAAATCCGTAACTCGCAGTTAATTAAGTTAGATATTAATCACTCGTTTCACTTTTTTGTAACGGGTAAAGGTGCAATGGCTGATGAAATTACACTAACAAATAATACTTTTAACAACGTAACCGGTGACATATTACGCCTTAACACAGAAATAGAAGACCTAGGTATTTATAACGCTGAATACGTTACTGTTATTGGTAACAACTTTAATGATGTAAAAGGCGGTTTGCTAAAGCTATACCGAGGCGGCTCAGATGAGAGTACATTCGGCCCTCACTTTGAAATGAAAAACAACACGCTAAACAATGTTGGCCTTGGAAAACGCAATAAAGAAAAAGCCAGTATTTATGTTCATGGAGTGCAGTTAACCGAAATTGAAAATAACGAATTTGTTAATTCCGCACCCGTTGTAATTGAGCACACTGTTGGTGAGCCAATCACTGAGGTATCGCGCAACACATTTGATGCAACATCCGCTCCAAGTGTTAAAGAGCTTAGAATCGCAGGCTCGCATACCGCAATACTTGAAGATAACAACGTAATAAATAAGGCGCTGTGAAATAATGAATTTATTTAAACGAAATACACACATACAAGCCGCTATTTTAGCTTTATTTTCATTATTATTGTCGTCAGTTGTGAGTGCTGCATCGCATCCAAATCTGGTTATTACAGTTGACGACGTAAAGCTTATGCGCCAAGCAATAAAAGGCGAAGGGCAGTTTACAGCGGCATATAAAAATTTAAAAACACAAGTAGACGAGCAAATAATGCAACCTATTACGGTGCCCGTGCCTAAAGATGGTGGGGGCGGCTATACGCACGAACGTCATAAAAAGAACTACCAGTTAATGTATAACGCTGGGATTATTTATCAATTAAGCCAAGATGATAAATACGCAAATTATGTCCGCGATATGTTGCTTGAATACGCTGAGCTTTACCCTACGCTAGGGTTACACCCAAAACGTAAAATGAATTCTCAAAACCCAGGTAAGTTTTTTTGGCAAAGCTTGAATGAAGCAATGTGGCTTGTTTATACAATTCAGGCATATGACTTAATTCATGATTCGCTAAATGATGAAAATAAAAAAGTGATAGAAGACGATTTATTACGTCCTGTTTCATTGTTTACGTCAGTAGGTCAGCCTTCAACATTTAATAAAGTGCATAACCATGGTACCTGGGCTACTGCAGGTGTGGGTATGGCAGGTTATGTGTTAGATGAGCCTGAGTGGGTAGAAAAATCACTCTATGATTTAAATAAATCGGGCAAAGGTGGTTTCATTAAGCAATTAGAAATGCTTTTTTCTCCACAAGGCTATTACAACGAAGGACCTTATTATCAACGTTTTGCATTACTGCCGTTTGTTACCTTTGCAAAAACAATTGAAAACAACGAGCCGCAAAGAAAGATCTTCGATTACCGCGATGGCATCTTACTAAAAGCGATTGATACAACTATTCAGCTTAGCTACAACGGTTTGTTCTTCCCAATTAACGATGCCATAAAAAGTAAAGGTATCGATACGATTGAATTAGTACAAGGTGTAACGGCTGCTTACGGTTTAACTAACGATGCGGGTTACCTAGACATCGCTAAATATCAAGATCAGGTAGTCCTTACAGGCGACGGTTTAAAGGTGGCTCAAGCGCTAGATGATAAGAATGAAGCGCCATACATATTCAAATCAGTTGCCTTTGGCGACGGTAACGATGGAGAGCAAGGCGCTTTAGTGGTTATGCGAACTAAGGTAGGCGGTGATCAAGCACTTTTGTTTAAACCTGCTGCACAAGGTTTAGGCCATGGTCACTTTGATAAGCTTACGTGGCAGTTTTACGACCATGGTAACGAAATTGTATCTGACTACGGCGCGGCACGCTTTTTAAATGTAGAAGCTAAGTATGGGGGCCGTTATCTTCCAGAGAACGAAACCTATGCAAAACATACTGTTGCGCATAATACCGTTGTTGTAGATGAAACATCTCACTTTAATGCCAATGTAGAAGTAGGAAATAATAACTATCCTAAGCTTAACTTTTTTGAAACCAATGAGTTTGGCACTGTCGCAAGTGGGGAAATAACCACAGCCTACAAAGGGATTGCATTAAAACGTATTTTAGCACTTGTTAACTTACCAGAGCTCGAAAGCACTGTAGCACTTGACGTGTTCGATGTAGATGCAAATAAAGCGCATCAATTTGATTTGCCTTTACACTATATAGGCCAATTGATTGATACCAACTTTAGCTTACGTGCTAATACAAAGCAGCTAAAGGCTCTAGGTGAAAGCAATGGTTATCAACACCTATGGTTAAAAGGACAAGCAACGCCTGAAAAGGGGTTAGCAAAGGTAACATGGTTAAATGATAATGGCCGCTTTTATACACAAACAAGCCTAGTTAACGGCGACGAGTTATTTTTATTTACTCAAATAGGCGCAAATGACCCTAACTTTAACCTACGCAACGAAAACGGTTTTATTCGTCGCGTAGAAGGGCAAAAACAACACACGTTTGTGTCTGTTCTAGAGCCTCATGGTGAATATAACCCAAGCAAAGAATACACATTAGAGGCTGTTAGCCGTGTTTCAGAGTTAACGTACAGCACACAGGGTGACTTGATACTTGTTGAACTAAACGTAAAGAATACGCCATATTTAGTTGCAATTAATAAGTCACAAAGCGCAGCTAAAAACGATTTTACATTTAAAAATAAGTCATTCACCTTAAGCGACCGACTCGGCGTTTATGCGTTGAAGAATAACTAGGAGTAATTAGGATGCAAAAGCAAAGTGCACATTTTTCATTTGGCGACAAAACTGAAATTGAAGATTTAGGCAATGGTTTAAAGCGTCAAATGTTAGGATTTAACGAAGAGCTAATGGCCGTTAAAATTTGGTTTGAAAAAGGCGCAATTGGTTATAATCATGCGCATAGACACTCACAAGTAACCTACGTAGTTGAAGGCGAGTTTCACTTTAATATTGACGGTGTAACTGAAATTTTAAAACCGGGTGATAGCTGTTTTATTCCTCCATTTGCCGATCATGGCGCTACGTGCCCAACAGGTGGTATTTTAATCGATACCTTTAGTCCAGCCCGTGAAGACTTTCTTGAGGAATAATTATGCAACTTAAAGGCTTACGCTGGTGGGTTATTGCGTTAATCGCGTTAGCAACCATCATAAATTACATTGACCGCCAAGCACTAAGTGTACTTTGGCCAGATATTGTAGAAGAACTATTTCCTGATGAATCTGCATTAGAACGTAAACAAATCTATGCAAATATTTCTATTGTGTTTGTATTTGCCTACGCATTTGGCCAAGCCATTTTTGGTAAAATATTTGACTGGGTGGGTACCCGTTTTGGTTTTGTGTTATCAATTGGTGTGTGGTCGTTGGCTACAATTGCTCATGCATTTGCGCAAGGTGTTTTAAGTCTAAGTATTTTTCGTGCCATTTTAGGTGTAGCTGAAGCCGGTAACTGGCCAGGAGCAGCCAAGGGTAACGCTGAATGGTTCCCTACTAAAGAACGTGCGCTTGCACAGGGTATTTTTAACTCAGGTGCTGCAATTGGTGGCATTATAGCAATACCATTAATTGCTTACTTAACGGTATATTTTAGCTGGCAAATGGTGTTTGTCTTTGTGGGTGCTTTGGGTTTTTTATGGTTAGTACCGTGGTTGATTTTAGTGAAAGCGCCACCGGGCTCTCACCCTTGGATAAGCGAAGAAGAACGCGAATATATTTTAACCGGTCAAAGACGTGTTGATGACAACGGCGACGTAACGGGCGAAGACGAAGAAGAGTACAACCCTTCTACTGGCGAGTTGCTTTCTCGTAAACAAAGCTGGGGTGTC
The DNA here is from genome assembly GCF_001469195.1 of Pseudoalteromonas sp. 10-33. NCBI lineage: Bacteria > Pseudomonadati > Pseudomonadota > Gammaproteobacteria > Alteromonadales > Pseudoalteromonadaceae > Pseudoalteromonas > Pseudoalteromonas sp. 10-33. The sequence goes on from NZ_LOFI01000025.1 coordinate 128,568, forward strand.
ATTATTGCATCAGCAGCGATAGATCCTATTTGGTGGTTATTTGTTTTTTGGATACCAATTTACTTAAACGAAGTATATGCAATGGACGTTAAATCTATTGGTATATATGGTTGGGTTCCTTATGTAGGTGCAATGTTTGGCGCATGGTTTGGTGGTCTATTGGCTCAAAACAGACTTAAATCGGGTTGGAATACTGATAAAACCCGTAAGCTGACAATTACGCTTGGCTGTTTAATTATGCTCCCTGCATTATTAGCTATGGCAAACCCAGGTGGCCCAACTACGGCTGTTCTTATAATGGCTGTTATTCTGTTTGGTTTTCAAACCGCTATTGGTAATGTCCAAACTTTACCAAGTGACTTACTAGGTAAAAAAGCGGTAGGTACCTTGTCTGGTTTTTCAGGCATGGCTGCAAAACTGGGTGCGGTAGGCCTTACTTCACTGGTACCAATATTAACCGCTGATGGTAATTATGCTCCGGCATTTATTATTGGTGCATCACTTGCCATTATAGCAATGGCTGCAGTGTGGATTTTAATCCCTAAAATTGAACCTCTTAAAAAGCCTGACTAATCTGCTTTAACTGCTATGCCAACACGCCAGTGTTTGTGCATAGAAGTTAATTACAAAGGATATTTTCGAAAATGAATACTATTTATTTTATGGGTGAATGCATGGTGGAGCTCAGAGCGATGAGTGCTGCTACGCTGCATCAATCGTTTGCAGGCGATGTATACAATTCAGCGGTATATTTAAAGCGCTGCTTTGCTGGAGTCAATACGTCAGTAATTACAGCTTTAGGGCAAGACAACCTAAGTAAAAAAATGCGTGAACGCTTTGAAAGTGAGCAGCTTGATACACAGTTCGTATTTAGTCACGAAAGCAAAGTGCCCGGTATGTATTACATTGAGACAGATGAACATGGCGAACGAAGCTTTATTTATTGGCGCAGTGATTCAGCAGCAAAAAAAACCATTGAATTTTTAACCCCCGATTGTGTTAGCCAACTATGCCAAGGTGACATGTTCTTTTTTTCAGGAGTATCTTTAGCGATTATAGATAAAAAATCACGCGACCAGTTTTGGGATGTTTTAAAGCAACTTAAAGACGCTGGTGTAAAAATTGTATTCGATCCTAATTACCGAGCCCGTTTGTGGGAGAGTGTTGAGGACACTAAAGCGCAGTATCATTTAGCGTTTAGTATTGCCGATGTAACCCTCCCAGGGGTTGAAGATTTAACAACACTTTATAATGTACATAGTGTTGAGGCGGTCATCGAATACTTAGAACCATATCAAATTAATGAGATCGTTGTTAAAAATGGTCCTGAGTCTGTTATTACACAATTAGACAATACACTTCAAAGTCACACAATAATACCTGTTACCACCGTTATAGATACAACATCCGCGGGCGATGCCTTTAACGGTGTCTATTTAGGCGCTCGACTTTCAGGTAAGCCAATTGCAGATGCAGTTCAATTGGGCGCCAAAGCAGCCGGAGCTGTTATTCAACAACCGGGTGCCATTGCACCAAAAGATGTTTTTCAACAGGCAATGGTTGAAGCTGGCATTTAATAAAATTTAAGGCCTCCATACCTCGGCCAAATTACTTAAAATAAAGGAACAACGTTATGACTCGCTTTTCTGAACTTATGTCAGGGCAAACACTGCTACCTATAATTCAAGCTGATACACCAGAGCAGGGTGTACAGATTGCAAAAGCAATGGCTAAAGCAGGCCTTACTTTGGTTGAAGTTGTGCTAAGAACAGACGCCTCAATTGATGCTTTAAAAGCGATTAAAGAGCAAGTCCCAGAGCTTAAAGTTGGCGCAGGTACCGTTATTAACGAAACTATTTTAAAGCAAGCAATTGATGCTGGTTCTGATTTTATTGTTACCCCAGCAGTATCACCTAACTTACTTAGCGTGTTAGCAAAGTGTGGCGTGCCTGTTTTACCTGGCGTATCAAACACAGGTGATATTTTAATGGCGCTAGAATATGGTTTTAAGGAGCAAAAGTTATTCCCAGCTTCACTTGCTGGTGGAGCGCCGTTTGTATCGGCTGTATCAAGTGTATTTAGAGAGGTTAGCTTTTGCCCAACGGGTGGGGTAAGTGAAAGTAATAAAATGGATTATCTTTCTTTAAATAACGTATTTGCAGTGGGTGGAACTTGGGTTGCTAAAAAGGAATGGGTTGCACAAGAAAACTGGCAAGCTATTACTGATTCATGCATTCAAGCAATAAAATAGCAGGGAGCGCTAAAATGAATGATTTATCTCCAACTATTTTACCTGGTGTAATAGTGGGTGACGAGGTAAGTGCACTATATGGTCATGCGCGTGCTAATCAGTATGCACTGCCTGCGGTTAATGTGGTCAGCACAACCTCTATTAATGCAACTTTAGAAACGGCTAAAAAAATGAAGTCGCCAGTTATTATTCAACTTTCTAATGGCGGAGCACAGTTTTTTTGTGGTAAAGGACTTTCATTGCCTGAACAACAAGGTGCAATTCTTGGAGCTGTGAGCGCAGCAAGATATGTTCATAGTGTTGCAGCGCATTACGAAGTGCCCGTTATGCTTCATACCGATCACGCAGCTAAAAAACTATTGCCATGGATAGATGGTTTGTTAGATGAAGGCGAAAGACACTTTGCACTAACAGGTAAACCGCTGTTTAGTTCACATATGATCGATTTATCTGAAGAGCCATTAGAAGAGAACATAGAAATATGTGAGCGCTACTTAGCGCGAATGGCCAAAATAGGTATGACACTTGAAATAGAACTTGGTTGTACCGGTGGAGAAGAAGATGGTGTTGATAACTCTCATCTTGATAGCTCTGCACTGTACACACAACCAGAAGATGTGGCGTATGCATTTGAGCGTTTAAGTGCTATTAGCTCTAACTTTATTATTGCTGCATCTTTTGGCAATGTTCACGGTGTATATAAACCAGGAAACGTTGTGCTCACGCCCACTATTTTAAAAGACTCACAAGCTTACGTATCTAAAAAGTTCAATTTACCGAGTAATTCAATTAACTTTGTATTTCATGGTGGCAGTGGCTCTGAGGAAGAAAAAATTGCGGAGTCATTAACTTATGGTGTAGTTAAAATGAATATTGATACCGATACGCAATGGGCGTGTTGGAACGGTATTTTAGATTACTACAATACCAACCAGGCCTATTTGCAAGGCCAAATTGGCAACCCTACCGGTGACGACAAACCAAATAAAAAGTACTACGACCCACGCGTGTGGCTTCGCCACTCTGAGCAGCATATGGTTTCTAGGCTAACCCAGTGCTTTAAAGATCTTAATTGTGTAAATCGGTATAGCTCATGAAAAGACTAAATACAGTATTAAAAGAAGACGGCGTAAGAACGGATTTAATTTTGCTGATCCGTACCATTTTAGCCACAAGTAAAGAGATTGCGTTTAGGGTTGGCCAAGGTGAGCTGGCAGGGGTGTTAGGCTCAACAATGAATGAGAATATTCAAGGTGAAGTTCAAAAAAAATTAGATATTATTGCCAATCAATTGCTTAAAGATATTCTTCTTGAGGACAGTTCGGTCAGAACAGTGGCCTCTGAGGAAGAAGATCACGCGGTAGGTGGCCACCCTGATGGTGCATTTATCGTTGCCTTTGATCCGCTCGATGGCTCCTCTAATATCGATGTAAATGGTCAAATAGGTACAATTTTTACCATTTATTTGGCTAGAGACGACGTACCTTTTGACAGTGATGAGCAGTTTAACCAACCAGGTGTAAGCCAAGTGTGTGCAGGATATGTTTTATATGGGCCATCATCATTACTTGTAATGACTACTGGTGGGCCTACGCGCTGTTATACGCTCGACTCAACACATGGTGGGTATTTACTAACAAACCAACAGCTAGAAATTCCTTCTCAAAGCCGAGAGTTTGCCGTAAATATGGCAAATTACCGTTATTGGGATGAGCCTACGCAAGTATACTTTGACAAGCTGCTTTATACATCTGAAAGCTTTGAAAAAAGTTCAATCCGTTGGAATGCGGCAATGGTTGGCGATGTTCACCGAATATTATGTCGCGGTGGCTTATTTTTATATCCACAGGATAAACGCGTTGGCAATGACAATGGTAAAATTAGGCTTTTATATGAAGCTAATCCGCTTGCAATGCTTGTAGAAAATGCAGGTGGTAAAGCCACATCGCGTGGCGCTCGAATTTTAGAAATAGCCCCTGATGATTTGCATCAACGAGTACCTGTTACTTTAGGTTCAACTGAGCCGGTTGATTATTTTAATGATTCAGCACTAGGCTAATTTACTATCTCCCAATTTAGCTTGTTTAGTAACAGAGAAAGTTTTTCTCTGTTACCTTCCTTTCGAACTAATTACTTATCCTCTTGTTCTAGCAGTTCTTTATTACACTGACTTGTTAAGTTGTCGTTTGTATTTTCATATGGCTTTGTAAAACCAATTGGTAAATAACTTACCTCATTACTACTTGCATCACCTTCATATTCTATAAATTCAGGTAGGTTAGAGGGTGATATGTATGTGTTTTATTTATGCAAAGCCACATTAAATTCAGTAAATAAGCTGGAAATATCATTCTCACTATGGTTATATTACCAAGTTGGTTAACAATTTATTTTCAAATAAAGTAAATTTGGTAACAACCAGTATGATTATTTGGTAACACACACAATAGCTGTCCAAATATTTAACCTATAAAATGGAGAATAGAGGCATCATGAATTTAAAACACTTTGCACTATGCGCTATTGCAGCGGCAATAGTTGGTTGTGACACTGACGCAAACAACAATGACAACGAACTGGGCTCTATTGCTCTGTCAGGAACAGCCACAAGTGGTCAAACATTAACAACAAACGTATCAGACCCTGATGGTATATCAGGAACTGTTTCTTATTTTTGGTATGCAGATAACGAAGTAATAGAAGGCGCTAATAGCGCATCGTTTGCACTTACAGACGATCAAATTGGCTTAGCCATCACAGCTCAAGCTAAATACACCGACGATGGTGGTGTTAACGAGTCACATATTTCAGATCCGACCTCTGACGTAGCGGCCATTGCATTTCCAGCAAGCGTAACAATAACAGGTGATGCACTTATTGGTTCAGAGCTAACAGCAAATGTTGAAGATGAAAACGGCTTTGATAGTTTAACTGTTGTGTACGAGTGGTTAGCGAATGACGTGGTTATAGAGGGAGAAGTGCTTTCTTCACTCATGCTTACAGAAGCACAGTTTAATAGTGTGATCACGGTTACAGCATCGTTTGAAGACGACCGTGGGTTTGCTGAGTCTGTTACTTCAGCTGCTACGGCGCCTGTTGCGCGAGTGAATTCGCAAGGTGATGTAGCAATTAGTGGCACACCGACAGTCGGTAATACTCTTAGCGCTGATATTACGGATATGGATGGCGTATCCGGAGAAATTACTTATAAGTGGTTCGCTGATGATGAAGAAATAGTTGGTGCAACCCAAAGTGAATATATTGTAGAGGCTACATTAATTGGGCAAGCTGTCTCGGTACAAGTGACTTATACCGATGACTATGGTTTTGTAGAAGATAATACATCAGAAAAAACAATTCCCGTATCTGCCGCTGCGGTTGATGAAATGGGTAGTATTGCAATTATGGGCACATCGCCTTATTTGGTTGGCGGTGAGTTAACAGCACAACTCACAGACAATAATGGTTTTGAAGAAACAAATGTAACATACAGCTGGTTTGCCGATGGCGTTGAAGTAGCCGATACAAATAGTAAAACATTTTCTCCAGCGGCATACGCTGGTGCAATTATTTCAGTGAGTGCATCATACACTGATAACGACGGATTCGATGGCTCTGTAAGTGGCTCTCTAGAGACAGTGATTTATTCTCAACTTGTTAGCTCGCCCACAGAGCTGCTAAGTGCGGTAAGTGGCGGCCTTGCTGATGGTGATGTTGTTGGCCTTAATACCGGTGTTTACGCTGATATGGATGAAGTTTTACTTACTAGTGGTGTAACGCTTCGCGCTGTTGAAGATCAAACGCCAGTCATTAGTGGCGAAGTATGTATTCATGTTGCCGCAGGCGCAGAAGGTGCAGCTTTAACAGGCCTTACGTTTAAAAATATAGATACTAAATCAGGCTCATTTTGTGAAACGCAAGAAAGTGCGATTATTTATGCTGAAGGGAATAACTTTGAGTTTACTCAAAATACAATGGATGGCGATGAAGCGGATTTAAATAATTCGACCTACCACTGGTTAATGATCAAAGGCACTGGCGCGCTAATAGAGCGTAATACATTTAGTAACCGCGATAATGCCGAGAATGGCTCTGTTATTAAAATTGCTTCATCAGGCAGCGACCATGTTGTTCAATACAATTTATTTAGTGGCACGAGCGCTAACCCTAACTTTGGTAATTCAAGCCTTCACCTGATTAACTTGGGAAGCACAACTGGGGCTGATGCAGCAGACAATGCTAACTTTATGATTCAATATAACCGAGTAGAAAACTTTGTAACGGGTCGTCGCTTAATGCGTGTGCAAACATCGGGTGCAACTATCAAAGGTAACACTGTGGTTAACCCTAATGGCGGGATTTCACTAGAAGACGGTGGTTTTAATAGCGTGACAGACAACGTTATTATTCGTACTACTGATATTGCAAGTTCGAGCGATCGCCCTGCTGGTGTATTAGTTACGCCTCTTGGCCACACTATTAGTAACAACTATATTGCAGGTATTCGTTCTGGTAATAAAGAGGCTGGTGGTATTGTATTTACTGCAAATCCATTCTCACAAGCTGATGGTGGTGTACCAAACTCAGGCAACCAAGCTGTATTAGACGCAGCGGGTGACTTTACATTGACGGTAACAAACAACACGGTTTTGAACTCTCAGCAACCGATTGTGTTTAGTACTGAAATAGGTTCTCGTGCCCCTGTAGGTGATTGTGATGAACTGACAGCAGATAATGCACCTGTTCTTTATGGTTTAACTAAAAATGCATTTGTTATCAACTTTGATGGAAACCTTATTGCAAACGGCTTAGGTGATCAAACTGATGCAGACAGCATTGAAAGCAGCGCCTTAACACAAGGGTTATTTTACCCAAATACGCTTGATAGCGATCATGCCTTTGAGTACGACTGTGATTTAATAAAGCATGATACGTCGGTATTGAGTAATAACTTTGGTTATATGGACAGCCGCGTATCGGGTGATACAAGTGGCGATTGGGTCGCAATTAGAAACTTAAATGGTAATGGTTCGTTTGATACCGATGGTGCAATTGATCAAGACCCAGCTGCTAACGGAAAAGAGGTGCTTGAATATGTAACGGCTACAAGCACTTTACTCGAAACAGATCCTGCTGGCTTACAAGCAGTTGCAGGTGCTAAATCGCTTTACTACATTCAAGCAAGTGATGTAGGTGTTGGCTCAACATGGGTTATTAGTAACGACTAGTATTTAGAAAAACCTTAAATTAAACCCCTTTTCTAGGGGTTTTTTTATGCCAGCTATCCAAATGCTATCGAAGAAAATACATGCATTTCTAATTGTTTTTCATTACAAAATCGCCTGACCCCTTGGTAATGCTGGTTTGTTCAAATTGGTATACCTAATGGTCATGTTTATTGTGTGAAATTGGTTGATCATCTGTATATACTTGAGTATATTAACAACAGTTGTCACATAACATATACAGATGAATAACAAGTCAACACACAACACTCACACAGAATAAACAACGGAGCATAAAAATGTCGTTGAAGTCTTCAAAGAATAATAAAGTACGCTCAGGCCAATTCGCACTGAGCCCAGTAGCTAAATGGGTACGATCAGCCGCTATTGCGGGTTTAGCAAGCTCATGTGTATTTTCAGCGCACGCACAACAAGAACAAGCAAAAGCGACTGAAGTTGAGCCTGATGTAGAAATCATCAGTGTTACAGGTACTCGTAGAACAATTCAAGATCAAATCGCTATAAAGCGTGAAGCCACAACCGTTGTTGACGGTCTTTCATCTGAAGATATTGGTGACTTACCTGCTTTATCAATAGGTGAAGCATTAGAATCTATAACAGGTGCTGCATCACATCGTGAAAATGGCGGGGCAACTGAAATTACTATCCGTGGCTTAGGTCCATTTTTAAGTGCAACTCATATTAATGGTCGAGAAGCGACCAATGGTAGTGGTGACCGCTCAGTTAACTTTTCACAGTTCCCATCTGAACTTGTAAAAAAAGTAGCCATTTATAAAACCCAAGATGCTTCAATGATTGAAGGTGGTGTTGCGGGTGTTATTGCACTTGAAACTGTAACTCCACTAGATTATGGCAAGCAGCGCTTGCAAGGTGAAGTTAAACTAAACTATAACCCGGATGAAAGTAATGTAGATAACTCATTACAAAGTGACTTAGGTTACCGCGGAACATTTAGTTATGTTGACCAGTTTGAATTTGACAATGGCCAAGCAGTTGGCTTTTCTTTTGGTGTGCAACGACAAGATATTTCGCAGCCAGAAGCAGAATATCGTAGTTCTAGCCCCTCAGGTTCGTCTCTTTGGGCATGTTTAAATGATCCTACGAATACGAACGAAGGTTTTTACAGAAGCAGCGCTGGGGATTGTGAGGATCAGGTAAATGGGAGTAATAACCAAGGTTATGACACCGAGATCGATCCAGACACAGGCAAAGCTTTTAGTGATGGTACTCCATACGCATGGACTGGCAGCAGCCGAAGTTTTCGTCAAAACGAAACATCTGACGAGCGTGACGCGGTATTTTTTGCATTTCAGTATCAACCGTCTGCAGAATGGGATATTAATTTCGATAGCCAAATTTCTGATAGAACGCAACGAGAAGCACGCCATGATTTAATTTTTTTACAAAAGCGTGCAACACCAGGTGTAACGGGCCCATCACTTGTTACTAACGATGTTGGGGGTATTCTGCATTGGGAAGGTGAAGAGCGTATTGAATCTGCTGGTGAGCAATTTTCTCGTGAAGAAAATTACCGTGGTTACGGCTTAAATATTGAGCACACGGTAAATGATAAACTTACTATTGATTTAGACTTATCTTATTCAAAAACGTCGCGTGAAGAACTGCAAATTTCTAACCGAGGAAGAACCGCAGGTCGTAATTATTTTTCTTGGGATATGGGCGATAACATCCCACACTTTACGCTTACTGATTTTGATGTAACAGATATATCTAACTTTACTGATAGCTTGAGAACACGCATAGACCGCGAAAATGTTCGTGATAACAAAGTTGTGTCTGCGCGTTTAGATTTTGACTATTTAGTCGATAGCGGCATGTTCACCACAATTCAAGGTGGCGTTCGTACCTCTGAGCTTAGTTTTACACAATTTGGTGGCACTAACGGTAACGGTTCTCGTAACCAGTTTACTTTAGGTTCAGGCGCTGAAGCACTCGACGTACTTCAGGGTTGTCAAATTGATTTTCCTGAATCAGGCTTTTTGTCTAGCGTGTCAGATGGAAATATCATCACGCATGTAGATAGCGACGGTAATGTTGTAGATTCAGGCACAGGTTCATCATGGGCGACTTACGACAACGAGTGTTTTTCTCGTGCGGTGGTAGCCTCTAACGAAGGGGGCGTATTTGAGTACCCTGAAGTTGAATACCAAAACGCAGGTACAATAGACGTTACAGAAAAAACAACAGCTGCTTATTTGATGGCTAATTACGATACAGAAATGTTTGGTAAATTCATTCGTGGTAACTTTGGTTTGCGTATTGTAGATACTGAAGTAACATCAATTGGTTTTAGAAATAGTTTTGATGTTGTTACCAGTGATACAGGTGTACTTGATCTTGTTGAATCAGACACTGGCGCACTTGATAAAATAAAAGGTGGCGGTGATTACACCAAGTTTTTACCTAGTTTTAACTTAGTAGTCGATTACAGCGAAGATATTTTATTACGTGCGGGTATTTACCGTGGTATGTCGCGTGCAGATCCATCTGATTTGGGATACAGCCGCTCTTTCCAACAAGACACATCTGATACGGCCACTACAATTAGTGACCTGCTAGTGGGTGTTAACGGCTCGGGTAACCCAGATACACAGCCTCTAATGTCATGGAACTACGATGCAGCATTTGAGTGGTACCCTAATGAAGATTCAATTTTTGCATTAAGCCTTTACTACAAACAGTTCCAAGGCGGTTTTCAACAGCGCACAGTTATTGAAGACTTTGTTGTAGGGGGTGAAACTGTATCATTGCCTATTACAAATTCAGTAACAAACGACGAAGAGAGTGAGATTTTAGGCCTAGAAACATCTTTCTCATACCGTTGGGACAATGGCATAGGCGTTAAGTTTGGTTATAACTATGCCGACACTGACTTTGAATTTGAAGACAGCCTATACGGTGATACATTTGTAACAGACGTTGATGGCAATACAACACAGCTTAAAGAAGGTATTGTTGAGCCAGGCTCTGTACCAGGGTTTTCTAAGCATGTATTTAGTAGCCAACTTTATTACCAAATAGGTGGCTTTGATACTGCGGTTATTTACAAGTACCGTAGTGAGTATTTCCAACCTTACACTAGTAATGGCACACGTTTACGTTATGTTGATTCGGTAGGCGTATGGGAAATGCGCGCATCGTATAAAATTAATAAGCACTTTAGAGTTAAAGCAGAAGCAATTAATTTATTTAGTGCTCCTAAGTCGCAAGATTTCTTCGTTGAAGACAACTTAGGTGAAGTTAACGACTATGGCCCACGCTTATTCTTAGGTTTAAGCTATAAACTGTAATAGTTTATAATTTAAAAAGCCCCAATTGGTTTATACCCATTGGGGTTTTTTATGTTTAGTCATATCAATAAAATAAATAACCTAAACTTTGGGTAATAAATCTATTTTAAGCGGCTATGTTAGCGCCAACGGCATTGAACCTTTCTGCCATAGACTCGCTACTGAAGTGCAAATTTGCTTTGTTTTTTAGATAAAATGCTAACTAGAAAACATAATTAAATATCATCAATATTTAACTGGTTATTAAACCTCTTAAGCAGCGTTTAGGTTAAGAAGTATCAATCCGCAATAGTGCTTTACCCATTTAGTCACCCCATTTGATGCTAGGCGCACAATAACCCTCATTTAGCATAATCAATTAATATATTTTCACTCTTTCTAGGCATGTTTTCCTACCTCAAAACAAATCACTTAATTGAGCTAGTTATCATAAAACGAGTCATTATCTAATTTAATTGCTTTTTTTATTTAGCTAAAAGTCTAATAGACTTTTAATTGGTTAACCAATTTTTGGTTTTTTTCACTTTATACTCAAAAAAACACAGTTTATAGCTAAATAATATAACCGACCAAGTAACCAAAAATACCTAGCGTGTAGTGATATAGTATTGATTTATTATTTTAAAAACCATATAAATTACAGTTAGTTGTATTTCTGTACTATAATTTTGTTGTGAATAAGTTTAAAAACATGATTTTTGGTAATAACAAATTAAAGTTTATTTGCAGTTTTTGACTTACAGCGTGGTTGACCTTTTTGGTTTTGAGTGTAAATATTCAGTTAACCTTTTGTAATACAATTTTTGTATTAAAAGTAACAAGTAGCATAGCGTTTCACACACACAGGAAAAAACTATGAATTATAATTTATCAAAAATCACACTGGCGGTTATATCTGCAACAGCTATGAATATGTCTCTCTCTGTTCATGCGCAAGAAGAGACCAAAAAGGTTAAGGATGATCTGGAGGTAATAGAGGTTTCTGGTATACGTCAATCTTTAACTAATGCACTTGCTGAAAAACGTTCAGCAGATAGCCTTGTAGAAATTATTCAGTCAGAGGATATTGGTAAGTTACCTGACCAAAACTTAGCTGAAGTACTTGAGAACGTGACGGGTATTCAAATTACACGTCAAGCAGGTGTTGGTACCGGTGTTCAAATTCGTGGTACCGATGCAAACCGTACTGAAATAAACGGTGTATCAACAGTCGGTTCAGGTTCTGGACGCAGCGGCATTAGCTTTGAAGATGTGTCAGCGTCGATCATATCTAGTTTAGAGGTCATCAAATCTCCTGAAGCTAAAACAATTGAAGGTTCTGTAGGTGGAACGATAAATCTTAAAACAATTCGCCCACTTCAACTAGGTGAACAATTAGCCACAATTAGGGTGCAAGGCGAGAATAGTAGCCTAAGCACTGATAGCGGTTTACAACCTCGTTTTTCAGGTACCTTTGCAGATAATTGGGAAGGTGACTTTGGTAAATTTGGTGTTTTAGTCAGTGGCAGTTATGCCGAGCAAGATGTTACTGCATTTCGCCCACGTGCAGATAGAGATAACATAATTACCGCTGATAGCGGGGTCGCGAGTGCACAGTCTTTCGACTTTTTGCCTATTCAGTTCTTTGTGCAAGATTACGATAACTATGAATACGAAACTAAAAACTTTGTAGGGACATTAGAGTGGGCACCAAACGATAATACTAAGCTATATTTTGATGCGGTAGTTAACGACCAAGAGCGTCGCCAAGAAAGCTCTCGTGTTCAGGCGTCAGGTGTCAGTGCACTCAATGACATCTCTGTTCCAGATGCTTTTGAAACAGTTAACTTAGGTTCACTAGGTGGTACTAACCTAGGGTCAATTCAAGCGGCTTTACGCGGTGTAATCCCGGTAAATTTAGCGAATGACGACGACGATCCAAATTTACGTTTTTCGAGTGACACAAACTCACGCGTAACCGACAGTAATATTTTTAGATTAGGCGGTGAATGGCAAGGTGACAAATGGTTTGTAAGCGCTGAGGTTGCATCGTCATCTTCTGATACAACAACACCAAGCTTTAATACTACGCTTAATTTTATTAACCCAAATGCCCCTTTAGATGCTGGTGGCGGTAACGATAACAGCGTGCCATTTGAGTACGACCTATCAGGTGGTGCATTAGCTTTTGGTATTGCAGAGGGTGCTGATTATGCACCGACCGTTGATCAATTACTTGACCCTGCAAATGTGGTATTACGTGACGTAAACATTGGGCAAGATACCGTTGAGAACTCTGAAGACGCGTTCCGTATAGATTCAACATATTACACAGATTCAATTGTTACTTCTGTTGATTTTGGTTATCGCTACAGCAAATCCGCGAGTAAGCAGAATGAGATCACGTCGAGTGTCGGTTTGCGTTCAATGGCAGATAGCCCAAGAGGTGATTTATTCGCTGATCTTTTAGTAGCAGGCCCGGATAACTTCAATGAGGCTGATGGCCGCTCGTTATATATTGGCGACTTTTTACTTATTGACCCAGAACTCGTGGCTTCAGACCCAGCTGCAGTACTTGCAACACTTCAGCAAGCATTACAAACTCATGGTTCTAGCCGCACGCTAAACGCACCAACTTCAAGTTCTTCTGGCTTTTTTGACATAGAAGAAATTACCCACGCTTTTTATGCGCAAGCTAACTTTGAATACGACATGTTCCGCGGTAACTTTGGTTTACGTTATATTCAAACTGATGTTGAATCGACAGGTAACTCAGTAACACAAGATGGCAGTGGTAACGAGCTTGTAACGCGTATTACTAATGAATCAGATTATAGCTTTGTATTACCACGTTTAAATCTAGTTGCCGATGTGTCAGAAGATGTAGTGGTTCGTTTTGGTGCAGGTAAAGATATTCGTCGTCCAGATTATAACGACCTATCTACCTCTATCACTTACAGCACCAGCCCAAATGATGAAGTTGAATTTGGCAACCCAGCACTAAAACCAGAAGAAGTATTATCTTACGATCTATCAGCTGATTGGTACTTTACTGAAGCGAGCGTATTTAGCGTAGGTATATTTCATAAAACACGTAAAGAACTTCATGTTAATCAGCTAACTTCGCCGGTAGAAGACCCAGTAACAGGATACAGAGATTTAACAGACCCATGTGAAGGTGGGGGAATTTTCAACCCGATTGCCGACATTAACGTATTTGGCCCTGAAAATGGTCGTGGTGTGTGTGTGGGGACTGAAACTAAAGTAAACGACACTGGCGAAACAACCCAAAAAGGTATTGAGTTTGCGTTCCAGTACGATCTATCTAGCTTTGAAAAAGATTTAGGTTGGGCGTCGGGCTTTGGTGTATTGGCTAACTATACCATTCAAGAGTTTTCTGGTGGTGAAACTGTCAATAAGGCCACTTCAAGAGCAAGCAATGTATTTGCTGCAAGTACCGGTACACCGGGTATTGAAGTAAGCGAAATACAAGGGCTACTTAACTTATCAGAAAATGCCTATAACTTTACTCTGTACTATGAAAAATTTGGTTTATCAGCACGTATGCGTTACACATGGCGTGAAGGTTACCGTTCTAATGATTTCGGTAGTACATCTAGCTTCCCATGGGGCTTTCCAGTGGTGCAAGAAGACCGTGGTCAGCTTAATGCAAGTATTAGTTATGATGTAAACGAGCAGCTTAATATTGGTTTAGAAGCCGTAAATATCACAGAGTCTGAAATCAGTCAGTCATGTGTTAACGAAGGCTCGCTATTATGTTTCCAAGGCCTTACTGACCGTCGTATTACGTTCGGTGCTAGTTACCGTTTTTAAAATTTATGTTGAAAGTGTGTAGCCTTTGAACGGGCACAAAAAGCAAGCCACTATGGCTTGCTTTTTTATTTTTAAGGTTTAAATAATGAGCAGTTTTTAAATTAAATTAGGTACTAATTGGTTTCATTTTCTCTATTTGTTTACTAACTTTTTGGTATTAATATTTTTTAAATGAGATCATTCATGAATGGTATCAGTGATTTAAATTTTAAAAACCTACTTGAATACGCTCAGGTAGGCGTGGTTATTCATAACTGGGATACATCGATTGTTTACATAAACCCGACGGGGTTAGCGTTATTGAAATTAGACTACGATCAAGCAATTGGAAGAGATATTTACGATCCTCATTGGACACTCATCGATGAGCAAGGCAATCTCATGGCCGTTGAGGACTATCCCGTTAATGTTGTTAAATCAACAAGGAAGAAAGTGGTCAATAAAGTTTTAGGTGTTGTTGGCGGGTCAAGTAAGGAAATAAGCTGGTTTATGGCCAATGATTATTTTGAAGGGCATGACGATGATAAAAATTTTATAGTAGTGACTCTTACTGATATTTCTGATGCTAAGCAGCAAATTTCGTTTCACGATGTAGTAGAAAATACGCAAGACATGGTGGTTATTACCGATGCAAAAAATATTAAACACCCTGAAGGGCCTAAAATAATTTATGTAAATAAGGCTTTTGAAATTCTTACAGGCTACAGTTCGTCAGAGATAATTGGTGAAACACCCAGAATTTTACAAGGCAACTTAACCGCCCCCCAAGCTAAGCAAAGAATTTATTCTGCATTAGAGCGTCACGAAGAAGTAACTGAAACACTGCTTAATTATGACGTGAGAGGAAGGCCTTACTGGGTTGAAATGAATATTATCCCGTTGAAAAATAAGTTTGATGAGGTTACTCATTTTGCAGCGATTCAACGGGACGTTTCAAAAAGTAAATTTCAAACAGAACAGTTAGAAAAAAGAAATAAAGATTTAAAAGAATTAAAAATTAACCTAGAAAATTTAGTACAAGAAAGAACATTTGAACTACAACAAACTAAATCGCAGCTTGAAAAAATAGCGTTTTTTGATCCGTTAACCAGTATTCCTAATCGTCGCTTTTTTTCAGATCAAGTCAATAAACTGGTTAGGTCTAGTATTCGACACGGGGGGCCAGTTGCATTTTGAATATTTGATGTTGATAACTTTAAATTAGTGAATGACACCTATGGCCATAATATCGGTGACCGCTTACTGGTTGAATTAGCAAATATATTAACGCACATACTCAGAATTGATGATGTTTTTTGCCGCTTTGGTGGTGAAGAGTTTGCTTTTGCTGTTATTTTAAAAGAAGTTGACGATGCTGAACGCGTTGCCGAAAAACTTATAAATGCAATTAGAAATCTTAAAGTGCCTGTTGAAGGTGAAAACACAATAAATGTAACCGTAAGTATGGGGCTAAACGTGGTATCACCAAGTAATAGCACTGATATAGACGATCAAATAAAAAAATCTGATGCCGCAATGTACCAAGTTAAAAAGTCTGGCAAAGATCGTTATAAAATTGTTTATGAATCATAAGGTATGCAGAGCTATTATGTATAACTAAGCCAAGAATCTTAAGTTATCGAAAGTTAAATTTTTGCTATTTTGCTAGTTTATGGCGGTAAAGTATTGCCTTTATTGTGCTTCTTTTTGCTGGCTCCATTGCTTGGGTGACAAGCCATACATTCTTTTAAATACTCTGCTGAACTGAGAGCTGCTTGCATACCCCATTTCCATGGCCGCAACGTTGACGTTGGTTCCTTTTGTTATTTTCATGGCGGCATGGTTAAGCCTCATTGATTTAGGGGACATGTTAGTTGCTTGCTTAAATTTACGATGAAATACTGCGCGGCTCATACCTATTTGGCTAGCTACTATCAAAAAATATTTCAGTTTATTTAACCTTAACAGAGAGGTTAAAAGCCACCGTTTAAATATTAAACCCACTTAATAAAGCTTCTTCGGCAATATTTACCATCGACTAAAAATTGAGAGTTAACAATGCGTTTAATACTTCAATTAAAATATTTTATTTAAATTTGTGATTATTTTGCAGTTGATGCGAATAACTAGGTAATAAATTAAGCAGATATTACTTTAGGGTTGTTGTTTACATTTAAATAGTATTTAAAGCATTTCAAAGGCATACCCGTAAATAGTGCTAGGGTGCTTTATGCTATTAGATAAATAAACTTTAAAGCCTCAATATTATGAAATTAAGAAAAAGTGATGGATTTACCAGTAAATGAACTCAACTAAAAAAACGCTATTTGCTCAAGCGATGGAGCAACATAAAGGCATTATTTATAAAATTGTGAATTCATACTGTCAAAACAAAGATGACCGAGAAGACTTAGCCCAAGAAATATTAACAACAATGTGGCTAGCTTATGATAATTACAATAGCGCTTATAAGTTTTCAACGTGGATGTACCGAATTGCGCTGAACGTAGCCATATCTTATTACCGCAAAGACAGTCGGCGAGAAGATAAAGCAAATGAAGAGTGCATAGTAAAGATTGCTGATTTATCGCAAGAAGATGAGAGCAGCGAGGCAGTAAAACAGTTATATGACTTTATTGGCCAACTCGATAAATTAAATAAGGCAATTATGCTCCTTTATTTAGAAAGTGAACCTTATGAAAGTATAGCTAGTAGCTTAGGGATTAGTAAAACCAATGTTGCCACGCGAATTAGTCGAATTAAGCACACATTAAAACTTCAATTTGAAACACAGGATTCTTAATATGAATGTAGATAACTTTAAAAGCGTTTGGCAACAACAAAGCACGGGTACACATGGCGCTATTGAAATTAATCAAGCAAAGCTTGCTGAAATAAAAATTAATAAACAGATGAAAGCACTTAATAAAATGAAATGGGCACGAATAATTGAAAGCTTTGTTTTTTTTGTTATCATTATTATGTTGTGGAAATATATTGCTGCAGGTTTTACTTTTTCAGCGCCAATAATTTCAGCTTTTATTCTCACTGTGTTTGCCATTATTGGGCTTGCAGGCAATATTGGCCAAATTGTTTTAATTTCAAACATTGACTACTCAAAACCAATTAGCCAACTACAAACTGATTTTTACCGAGTTTGTGCACATAAATTACAGCTAACCAAGTTGCTACTTATGTCAGTTCCCTTTTATCTTGCCTATGTGTTTATAGGGTTTGACCTATTTTTTGGCATTGACTTATATCAGTATTTAGAGCAGCACATGATTTGGTTTTACTCTTTGTCGTCACTATTACTTTTTATAGTTACAGTGTGGTTACTGGCTAAATTAAATTATAAAAACATTTCTAAGGAGTGGGTTAAGGCCAGTATTCAATTTATAGTTGGCAAGCACTTGGTTAATATGGCTGAGATTCTAAATAGCTTTGAGCAGATAGAGAGTTAGTTACTAAGTGTTGTATGTGTGCAGCTAGCCATTAATGTTTTAATGGTCTTTATACATAAACTATTTAGATGATTGATTTTTTTTGTAATTAAGGTGCCATATCTTTTCATCGCTTCTATACTAAGTAAAACGTGTTGTTAATGGGTTAAAAGCAGTGCCTGCCGGTAAAAATAATTTTGAGCAAGAAAACAAAAAATTAAAGCAAACAATTGCTGAGCTAACCAAGCAACGAGATAAATACAAAAAAATTTTTGACGTATCAGCAGATGCCTATTCAATTATTGATTTAAGTTCAGGCAAGTTTATAGAGTGCAATCAATCGGCTATTGACATGCATGGTGTTAATAGCATGAACAACTTTTTAAACCTTAACCCCGCTGATTTGTCACCAAAATTACAGCCCTGTGGTAAACGTTCTGATATTTTAGCTAAAAACTATATAGAAAACGCTGTACAACTTGGGTCTCAGAGTTTTCAGTGGACACACTCACGATTAGATGGCTCAACGTTTAATTGCTTGGTTTCTTTAACCGCTATTTTTATTGGTAATGCCCAATTAGTTCTGGCTGTAGGGCGAGACATATCAGACTTAGAAACGATAAAAAACCAAGTTAGTACAGAGGCACAAGAAAGACAACGTTTTGAACGCGCATACCTGGGTGAAAAGGAAAAGTTTGAAAAGTTTGTGGATTTAGCCCCAGTAGGCATCGCAATTAATTCAATATTAGATGGTAGTTTTGAATTTATTAATGAAGAATTTAGCCATATAACTGGGTATAGCGTTGAAGAGCTAAATAAAATGGATTATTGGCAACTAACTCCAGAGAAGTACAAAAAACAAGAACATGAGCAATTGGAGTTGCTTGCTAAATACGGCCAATATGGGCCCTATCAAAAAGAATATATACATAAAAATGGAAATGTATATCCCGTTTTACTCTCTGGAATTAAAATTACAGATAGTAAGGGGGAAACATTTATTTGGTCGGTTGTTCAAGATATTACTCATCAAAAAGAAAGCGAACAACAAATTAAAGAGGCAAAAGAAAAAGCAGACTCTTTAGCACTGCGAATGCAGTTAGCCAATGATTCTGCGGGTATTGGTGTTTGGGAGTGGGATTTAATTACAGGTCAGCTTGTGTGGGACAGCTGGATGTACAAATTGTATGGTATTACCGATTCCCAATTTTCGGGTGCGTATGATGCATGGTTGAGTTGTGTGCACCCAGATGATCTAGAAGGTGCAAAAAAGAAGTTAGAAGATGCAATCAACGGGATGGGAACATATGATCCCGAATTTAGGGTTGTTCACCCTAACGGTAACGTCAGAACCATTAAAGCCAGTGCCGAAATATTAAAAGACTCGCATGGAGCCGCTATTAAAGTAGTTGGTGTGAATTACGATGTGACTGAACAAGTTGATGCGATAGGTGTGTTATTTGATGCAAAATTAGCTGCTGAAAATGCAGCACAATCAAAAAGTGACTTTTTGGCCAATATGAGCCATGAAATTCGTACCCCCATGAATGCAATTTTAGGCGGCCTACAGCTGTTAAAAAATATTAATTTACCTGACGAATTAAGTGTAATTCTCAATAATGCATCCTTCTCAGCACAAAGCCTTTTGACCATTATTAACGATATTTTAGATTACTCTAAAATAGAGTCGAACCAGTTAGAATTAGAAAAAGTTACCTTTTCATTAACTGAGGTATTAGATTCTATTACTTATGATTTAGACTCTTTAGTAAGTGAAAAACGCATTGATTTTATTATAAACAAAAGCAAAAGTTATAATGAATACTGGCTTGGTGATTTAGTTAGGGTAAAACAAATACTATTAAATTTAACCTCAAATGCAGTTAAATTTACCGAAAAAGGCAGTGTGAAAATAAACGTAAGCAGTGAAGTATTTGGAGAAAAAGAGGCTATATTTTTAGAGGTTGTGGACTCAGGAATAGGGATGAGCAAAGAAGTTACCGATCATATTTTTGAGCGGTTTACTCAAGCAGACTCATCTACAACTAGAAAGTATGGTGGGACAGGACTTGGCATGTCTATCACTGTTTGTTTAGTTAAAATGATGGGCGGAGAAATCGATATCCAAAGTAAGCAAGGGCTTGGCACAACTGTCACGATTAAATTACCACTAGCTAAAGCAAATAACATAGCAGATAAAGTCCCTAAAAAATCTTTTAAAGCGCCTAATTTAAAGGGTAAAAAAATACTTATTGCTGAAGATAACAATATTAACCAAGTGCTGATTAAAGCCATGATGGCTAAAACGAATGCCGACATCACAATTGTCGAAAATGGTTTACTTGCGTTTGAGGCAGTTCAACTAGAGTTGTTTGATTTGGTATTTATGGATATTCATATGCCGGTTATGGATGGGATTAAAGCCAATCAACGAATAAAAGCAATACTGCCACACATACCCATTGTTGCGTTAACAGCCAATGTAATGGATAAAGACGTAAAACATTACTACCAGCAAGGTTTTATCGCTCATGTTCCTAAACCAATCGATATCAACGAGTTATATGGCACACTCAGGCGTTGTTTGTATTTAAACGGTTAATTAATGTTGGCTATATTAAATAAGGCCTGACCAAGAGAGAGTATTTGGTATTGAAAATAACGTCAGCAGTATTTAAAAACTGCTGACTAATTCCTCGAAAAATATTGTATATAATACAAATCCACAAAATATTTAATCATCTTTGGGGCTAAACGTGTCCCTAGCTGCGTTAAAAATGCTCATTTAGAGCAACTAAATAGCAATATTTTTGCCTAGCTAGCAACACGTTTTTCAAGCCTCAAAATAGATCACTTAATTAAGCGAGTGGGTCCAATACTTGTTATTTTTCTACTTTACCTTTTAAAACATAAATTTCACCATCAAAGCTACCTTGAATAGTTAACCCTTGCCCGGCAAGCTCTTTTAAGTATTCGATATGTTCTTCAGTGATGTGTTGCCCCGGAACTAATAGCGGTATACCAGGAGGATAGGGGGTAACTAAGCCAGCACAAATACGATTATTGCTTTTAGCAATAGGCACCGACTCGCGTTCGCCATAAAAAGCATCGCCTGGAATACACGCTAAGTCGATGGCTGGTAAACTATCTGGCAAGCGAGAGCGCCTTGTTGATTTGGCTAGTTTTACTCTCCCACTATCAAGTTTTTTTAATGCATTGTATAAACGAATAATCTTCGAACGAGTACCACCAAGCGTTAATAACACCAAAATTGTACTGTGAGTGTATTTTTCTATTTCTAGGCCAATTTCATCTAATAAAAACTTATGAATGTCTTTTAATGAGTAGGGTAATTCACTAATATCGATTAGGATTTTTAGTGGATCGTGACCCATATTATCTTCACTAAAATGTGGAAATATTTCCATAAAATCGTCTTTACCTAGCACTTTAATGTATTTCAACGATGCCATTTGCTGCTTAAATTCGTCGACATGATTTAACAAGGCATTAAGTAATTTATAGCCTTCCATTTCCAATTGTTTTTGGCATACGTCAAGCGAGGCAATAAGCTGATACTTGGGCGATGTACTGGCGTAAATACTGTAAATTTCTCTAAAAAAGTCTGCATCGAAGTCTGGATCATTCACATGAATATAAGAAGCCTGTGAAAACGCCGATACCACTTTATGTGCTGAATGAGTGACATAATCGGCTCCAGCATGAATGGCTGAGTAGTAACGCAGGCTCGGATGAAACAAAGAGTAAGCAAACCAGGCTTCGTCAATAAATACTTTGATACCGTGTTGATGGGCAAAATCCACAACTTGTTTTAAATCGCTCAATAACCCATCGTAAGTACAGCCGGTAAGTACCAGTAATTTTGCGTCGGTATTTTGCTCTATTGTTTGTTTTATATCGGCTAACGAAGGTGGCGCAAAAATACCATATTTAGGGTTTAATATACTCGATAAATAAATGGGTAAACTGGCTGATTGTAAAATGCCATAATGAACAGATTTATGACAATTACGGTCAATAATGACCTTATCACCTTTGCGTAGCAGGGTTTGTAAAATAATTTTATTTGAAGTAGAAGAACCGTTCGTTACAAAGTAGGTATGCTTTACCTCAAACGTTGCCGCCGCAGATTCTTGAGCACGCCCAATAGTATTGGTGCTATCAGATAAAGAGCCTAAGGAATCGACAGATACCGATAAATCGCCAACAAACACATTGCGGCCATAAAATTGATAGAAGTCTTTAATATAAGGCGAGTTTCTAAAGCTAGAGCCACCGCTATGGCCCGGTGTGTGCCATGAATCGTTCGACTCGCCAACATAACGGCGATACGCAGTCCAAAACGGGGTTTCTGAACGATCGTCAAAGTCATTGATCATATAGCCTAAAATAGCTTCCGGGTCAGAAATAACCTCGTCTTTAAAGAAAAACGATTCAATTTCTTCTGACTCGTTAACTATTTCCAGTCCTTTAGTATCATCGCCAATTACATAAACTGGAAGTTCTAATCGAATGGCCTTTAACTGCTCAATAAAGCGGCTATACGTTCGCTCCCCAACCTTGTTTTGTAAATCCCAACTAAGTACAACAGCCTGAATATCACCATCTTCTTCAACACTTGTTATTGCATCTTCAAGCGTAAAACGCTCAAGAATATCGATATGGATATCATCGCGCTCAAAATTTGGTATCGCTTTAGAAAGGTTTGTAGATAACTCTTTTAAAGTGGCTTGGTCTTGCTCAATTAGTAATATACGCAGTAAAGGCAACATAAGGGGTTTCGTAATAAAAGCTTATAATACTCAGTAGCATAACCAATGCATTGTCACTTGTGAAATTAATACTTTGTAAATGTGCATTAATTGTATTTTATGCACGTCCATGTTTAAGTTTTTATTCACTATAAAAGTTCACGCAAGCGAATGTACTACAACTGTTTTATAGTAAAAAGTTGATTCTTATACACAACTTATCTTTTACTCTGTTTTATCTTTAAACTCACACAAGTCTTCAATAATACAACTACCACACTTAGGTTTACGTGCGGTACATACGTAGCGGCCATGCAGAATCAACCAGTGGTGTACATCTACTTTGAACTCGGCAGGTACTACTTTTTCGAGTTTTCTCTCAACCTCAACCACATTTTTACCCATAGCAAACTTAGTGCGGTTCGATACACGGTCGATATGGGTATCTACGGCTATTGTGGGCCAGCCAAAAGATAATTAAGGTAGATTGATATTTGCTAATCGATGAATATAGATGGTCATTTTTTGGCTGCTTTCCGACTAAGTAGTCATTAACATCGATAGGGTTTTGTCTACCTAGAACCATAACTGTGGGGGCTTGAATGCTTACTCGCTTTGCGAGAATTTCGAGTAATGAAACATCTGCTTTCCCTTTCATAGCCTGTTAGTGAATCGTATAATGGTTCCTAAGTTAGAATAGTTTTTCCGCTAACTGTTATTAGTTATGAAATAATAGGCGAACGTTGAAAACGTAAATTAACCTCAACCTTGCTATAATCCATGGCATCGCAACCGTTGCTAATTTCGCTATAATTCTTATAGCCGAATCACCGATAGCATTTAAAAAAGGAAAGCATTTAGTGGTTGAAAGTATTGTATTAATGTTTGAAAATATTGTCTTAGTGGTATTTTTTTCTCATTTATTGGTGGCCACCTTTCTTTGTAGTCTTCGCACTGGCAACCGCTTAAGTCATAAGTTATTTGCAGCTTATTTACTGGTTGCAGTCATTGATCTGAGTAACATCATATTTAACGACTTTTACCAAGCTTATCCCAATCTAGATATGCTCAGATATAATATTTCACTGTTTATCGGGCCCACTTTATACCTCTATGTTAAAGCGGCTATTTATAATGACTTTAAACTAAAAATTAAACACTTGCTTGACTCCACTCCTTACGTCATTGCCTGTCTCGTGATGATACCCAATTTTTTCAGTGTAGATAATGACTCAAAACAGCTTTGGTATGATAACTTCACTGATGTCCCTGAATTAACCTTTATTCATTTCATGACGTTTGTACAACTTGGCTTGTACCTTTTAGTCATTTATAAGCACTTAAAAAGGTATCGAAAAGTTGTTGTTGAAAATTACTCGGATGCAGAACGATTAAACAAACGTTGGTTAACCCAACTGATATTTCTGTTTACTCTGATCTATATCATAGGTTTAGGAAGAATGTTTTTTAGGTTCTCTATCTACCATGATTATGATTATGAAAGATTAGTGCAACTAATCATGATTATTTCGATGTTATTGAGTATTTGTTGGATACTGTGGCAAGCGCTACATAGGCCTGAACTATTTACTGGAGTAAATTCGACGATAGAAGTGCTCGATGAAGTGGCTGCGAGACAAGAACATTCAAATGCTCCTAAAATTAGCACAGTTGAAACTGAAAAGTATGAGGCTATTGTTTCGCGATTAAGAGATTATATGCCGCAGAGTAAACCTTTTTTAGATCCTTTTTTAAACATAGAGAATTTGGCAAAACAACTTAACTTACCTAGCAGTGAACTTTCATACGCTATCAACAGAATCATAGGGCAACATTTTTTTGATTTCGTAAACTCTTATCGAATCAATTCAGCCGCCGAAATGCTAATCGCAAATGAGCAACAGCAAAAAACGGTATTAGAGATCTTGTACGAAGTTGGATTCAATTCAAAATCATCGTTCAATACTGCTTTTAAAAAGCACCTTTTGATGACACCTACTCAATATCGAA
This sequence comes from Pseudoalteromonas sp. 10-33, assembly GCF_001469195.1. Classification (NCBI taxonomy): domain Bacteria; kingdom Pseudomonadati; phylum Pseudomonadota; class Gammaproteobacteria; order Alteromonadales; family Pseudoalteromonadaceae; genus Pseudoalteromonas; species Pseudoalteromonas sp. 10-33. The sequence continues at coordinate 153,393 of NZ_LOFI01000025.1, forward strand.
AATTACATTCATAATTTATCAAGATATATGAAATAATTTTCATTCATCGCTGTAAACCAATATAAATAAGACGTCCGACTTTTTTAGTCGGTCGAATTCTCATTTGCACTTCGCCATTATAGCCCTCCAATGTTAATGCCTTTTTGATTTTACGAATGGCAAAACAATAGCCCAATAACGACTCTCTCTATTACGAAGCTACGAGAGAAATATTTACTATTGGGATTCATGTTAAATATATAAAGGATAAAAAATGAGCAGGTTGATTGATTATAATGCAGCAAAACTTTTGAGTGCTAGTCTATTTTCAATATTGTTATTAATGGTATTAACAAGTGGTTGGGTAAAGGCTGACGAGATAGACGATTTCCTGCATGCTGAGATGGTTAAAAGAAAAATTCCAGGTTTACAGCTAGCTGTTGTTAAAAATGGCAAAATAGTAAAAACAGCCAGCTATGGACTCGCTAACATTCAGGACGCTGTTGCCGTAGACGATGACACGGTATTTTCGATTAACTCAATTACTAAGGCATTTACCGGTGTCGCGGTTATGCAGTTGGTTGAACAAGGTAAGCTTGAACTATCTGCCAAAATCTCAAAGTACTTATCAGACTTACCTGTTGAGTGGCATAACGTCACAATAAAACAGTTATTAACTCATACTTCAGGGCTTCCAGATATAATGAATAGTAACACCGCCAAGTTAATTTCTGATGAGGGTGCGAATAAATCATGGGAACTGGTTAAAAAAAGGCCGCTAGACTTTGAAGCTAATACTCAGTTCCGTTATAACCAAACTAATTATTTGCTGATAGGTAAAATCATAGACAATGTGAGTGGTCAAAATTTTATTGACTATATAACGCAAAATCAATTACGAAAAGTAGGCATGAAAAGAACCGAAGAAGCTGGTTTTTCAAACCTTCAAGACGTTATAGCGCACTCAGCACGTCGTTATACTTATTATTATGGTTCGGGCGAAATAGCGAATATAAAGGCGGCAGACTTTCCTGCGTTTCTTCGTGCGACTGCGGGCATGAGTTCTACCGCTAAAGAGATTGCAACTTGGATAATGGCCTTACAAAGCGGAAAGCTATTGAATAAGCCTTCAAGTATCGAGACTCTATGGACACCGGCGGTACTCACTAATGGTAAAACAAAAGGTTTTAATAATTTATTAAACGGTTATGCATTAGGATGGCCTGTTGTTGGAAGGCCGGAGCACCCAGCGGTTGCTCCCGCCGGAGGGAATCGTTCAGCATTTTTTGTTTACCCAGAAGATGATCTTTCAATTGTGGTACTCACCAATCTGATGGGCGGTCTTCCATCACACTTTATCGATGAAATTGCCGGTTTTTACATTCCAGAAATGAAAGCTAAAAATGGTTTTGGCTTGCCTCCTGCTATAAAAACCCTATGGCAGTCATTAGAATCTGGAGGATATGATAAGGCTATTCAGGTTGTGAAAGCGTTGCAGAAAACACATCAACTAAAGTTTGAAGAGGGTGAGTTAAATAGCTGGGGTTATAAGTTGATTGAGCAAAATAAGAAGCAACAAGCGCTAGAGATTTTTAAATTGAATACCTATCTTTTCCCCTTAAGCGCTAACACATACGATAGTTTGGCGGAAACTTATTGGTTGTTAGGTCATACACATGAAGCAATTGAGCATTATAAAAAAGTACTTGAGTTAAAGCCGGATAATAAACACGCAAAAGAGCAATTGAAAAAGCTTAAAAAAAATCTAAAGATTTGAAGTTTTTATCTTATTGTACAACGTATTAATTGTAGTAACTAAGACCTGAGTTGACTGTTACCCGTTTTTTCACGGTGTTTTGTCAGCTTAGATTTGAGCTACTACATTTTATTTCTTGTGCTTTATTTCGGCTATGGCAGTTTACTTCTAATAATGCTGTTTATTGTAGATATGATTAATCCGTCTTATCTTTAAACTCCGCAGGTACTACTTTTAAAAGTTTTTGTTCTACTTCAACGACGTTTTTACCCATAGCAAATTTAGTGCGGTTTGATACCCTGTCGATATGGGTATCTACAGCGATTGTCGGCCAACCAAAAGATAATGAAAGTGGATTGAAATATTTTAAATTGAATACTGCAATTATGAAGCTATACTTAAAATTGTAGCAACTCGCTACAATTGTGGTTTATATGAGGTCAGTATGGCAACAGCAAGTATTCGATTAGATGAAGAGTTAGTAGAAAAGGCTAGCATAATGGCAAAAGCGTTCAATAGAACAACGCCAAAACAAATTGAACATTGGGCAAAAATTGGTGAAATGATGGAAGATAATCCAGATTTACCTTATGAATTTGTTAAACAAGTTATTATTGCAAAAGCAGAGAAAGAAGCTGGAAAGTTAGAGGCTTATGAGTTTGACTAAAATCACTCAGGTATTACAAACACCTAGCTTTAAAAAAGCGGTTAATAAATTACATAAAAACCAGAAACAAGACCTTGATAACGCAATTAAAACATTGATGAATGAGCCTTTGTTGGGGGAGCAGAAGAAAGGCGACCTTGCTTTTATGAGAGTATATAAGTTTAAAATGCAAAAACAACTTACACTTCTTGGTTATAGCTATGAAAATGGCGCTGTAGTTCTTGAGCTCCTTACATTTGGCTCTCATGAAAACTTTTATCGGGATGCTAAAAAACTCTTTGTGTAAAGTCTATTCAGTCTTTTCTTTAAACTCACACAAATCTTCAATGATACAAGCGCCACAGCGAGGCTTTCGTGCTACACAGGTATATCGGCCATGAAGGATCAGCCAGTGATGCACATCGACTTTAAACTCGGCGGGAACGACTTTAAGTAGTTTCTGCTCAACTTCCACCACGTTTTTACCCATGGCAAACTTAGTGCGGTTTGATACGCGGTCGATATGGGTATCTACAGCGATTGTCGGCCAGCCAAAGTATAAGGAAAGTAGATAGAGTTGTTTATCATTGAGCTGATATTAAATAAATCAGATATCAGCATTGATAAATTTTTGTATTTAGTCAGGATGTTTATCTTTTATTAGTTAAACGATAAAGCTTGCAGAACAATGCCATTATTAGCTATTTTCTATAAAGAGTGCGGCGATATTTCTGGTTATTTGAGTCGGTGAATTGCAGTCGCAATTAGTGAGCCCAATAACATATAGATTTTGACTTGGGATATACACACCCATTGATTTGAAGCCAAATATACTGCCGCCATGCTCTCTTGTTGGCACACCGTTTAAGTCTTTTAAATGCCAACCATAACCATAAGAAATTGGCTCGCCATTATTTAGTCTATATTTGCTAAAAGCCATTTCTACAGTGCTTTGTTTTACTAATAGATGCTTATCGATAGCTTGTTGCCAAGTTAGCATATCATCTACTGTCGACATTAATGAACCTGATGAGTAGGGTATGCTCAGGCTCACCATTACCCTGTTAGTGTATTGCCCTTTGTTATGGTAACCGTATGCCCTGTTTTTTATTACTTCTCTGTCATTTGCGTATCTGGAGTCTTTCATATTAAGCTTTTTAAATATTTGCTTTTCAACAAAATCTTCATATGTTTCTCCAGAAGCTATTTCAACAATATGGCCTAAAAGTGCATAGCCTGAGTTGTTATACTTAAATTTTTCTCCGGGATTAAAATCTACAGGCTCATTTTTGAAAAAATCTACTAACTCTTGAGGGGACAGATCTTTTTTTGCAACAGCCCATAACGTTTTCATTTTAGTAAAGTCTTTAATACCAGATGTATGGGTTAAAAGGTGGTGTAAAGTAATATTTTCACCATTAGGATAATTAGGTAAATATTTAGCAATATTATCATTTACGTCTAATTTTTTTTGTTCGTGTAATATCAATATACTTAGTGCTGTAAACTGCTTAGTCATTGAACCCATTTGAAATACATTGTTAGCTTTCATATCAACATCTAACTCAATATTAGCCTTACCGAATGCTTTTCTATAAATAGGTACACCATCTTTAGCCACTAAGAAAACAGCACCTGTAGCGTTTGGCTGAAATTTTTCAAGCAATAAATGATCTATTTTCTTTGTGAATTCATTCGCAATCGCAGTTCCTTGCAAGCAAATTATTGTTGTGACAATCAATGTTATTTTTAAGATGTATTTTGAAATCATTAATATGTTCTCTTTAATTTAAATTTATATGACACCAACTTAGATACTGAAAAAAACAACTTTAGATGCAAAATATTAAAAAATTAAAAAATTAATAAAATCAATGAGTTTTTGGTTTGTTTTTTAAGGGCATAATGAAATAATCATAAACTCAAATAAAAAATAATATTCTGCATCTAAATATCATTGCCGTGGTATCTAAGTAATATCTAATTAAATTTACACTTAACTAAAGTGAGGAAAAAATGTCTGATTTATGGATACCGATTACAGGTGCTATCTGTTTAACTATTATGGTAATTGTTAATGCTATTGCCAGTGGGAAGAATAAAAAGGAAATTCAACTAACCATACGCCAGTTATTAGACAAAGGAGAAAGTATCACGCCAGAGTTATTGGAAAAGCTCGGAACATTCAAATCACAAAAAATTATCGATTTACGTCGTGCTTTAGCCTTAGCAAGTGTTGGGTTAGCCTGTGTTCTTTCAGGGTTCATCGTTAATGAAATACGTATTGGGCTTGCTATTGGTATTTTTCCATTATTGTTAGGCGTTGCCTTTTTCCTTTGTTGGAAAACAAATCAAAATGCTGAATAAAAAGAACAGTTGATAGTGGTGGATGACAACACACTTATCGCTCGAGTTATCAACAGTGGTGATCAACATGCTTTTGCTACGCTTATAAAAAAATACCAAGGTGCAATACGACAATTTCTACGCCGATTAAACGCTGGAGATCAAGCAACTGCGGATGATATTGCACAGGAAGCTTTTTTAAGAATTTACCAAAAACTCGATACTTTTTTAGGCCAATCTTCTTTCAGTACCTGGGCACATAAAATTGCCTACAATTGTTTCTTAAAATATAAGCAAAAAGTTTATCACCAACATGAAGTTGACGGCTTTGATTTATCTATTTTCGAAGCTAAATTTGAAGACACTGAGAAAGACTTGATAATAGAGCGCTTAATGAATTGTTTAGATATAGCAGAGCGGACTTGTGTCACTTTATCTGTTAGTGCTGGTATGAGTCATCAAGAGATATCGACGATAACAAAATTCCCTTTGGGTACGGTTAAGTCTCATATCAACCGAGGCAAGCAGAAGTTAATGGATAAAGTTCATCAATAATAAATATTTTAAAATAAAGATCCTATAACAAAGATCAAAGGATACACCATGAATACTAACGATGACTCACTTCTACTTTCGTTATTGCAATACCATACACGTATAGTAGATCAGCAATTTGTTGATGATATTATCAACAGTATTAAGACAAAGAATAAGTTTCGTCTGAAGGTGATGACTGTGGCCATGCTATTAGCATGCTCTTTGGCTATTCCACTGATAGGCGGCATCACTGAAGAACTCGTTTTCTTTAATGATTTTGCAGCATTATCTCCTTATATCATTACTGTTTTCTCACTATTAGTGTTGGGTTTCTTTGCTTGGTTAAGCAATGATAGCTTTTAAATAGCGAAGTTGCTTTATAGAGAATGTAGGTTAATGAATAGTAATTTAACTATATAATGCAGTAGTTAATACACAACTGAAGTGTGAAAATTGAATCCCCACGGACAGCTTTAATAGACTTTTTAGTTATTGTTCAGTTTTCTCTTTAAACTCACACAAATCTTCAATTATGCAACTACCACATTTAGGTTTGCGTGCAGTACACACGTAACGGCCGTGTAAAATAAGCCAGTGGTGCACGTCAACTTTGAACTCTTTTGGCACTACTTTTTCGAGCTTTTTCTCAACTTCAACCACGTTTTTACCCATAGCAAACTTAGTGCGGTTCGATACACGGTCGATATGGGTGTCGACAGCGATTGTAGGCCAGCCAAAGGCTGTGTTGAGTACAACGTTTGCTGTTTTTCGGCCAACACCGGGTAGGGCTTCGAGGGCTTCTCGGTTTTCGGGAACGATGCTGTTATGTTTATCTACCAATATTTGGCACATTTTATAAACATTGGCTGCTTTTGAATTAAATAGGCCAATGGTTTTTATATAATCGCGAAGTGTGTCGTGGCCAATATCTAATATAGCTTGTGGTGTATTTGCTACAGGGAATAGTTTTCGGGTTGCTTTGTTAACACCAACATCAGTTGCTTGTGCTGAAAGTGTAACAGCAACTAGCAACTCAAATGGGCTTGAAAATTCAAGCTCCGTTTCTGGGTTTGGGTTGTTATCGCGTAAGCGAGTAAGTATTTGGTAGCGTTTTTCTTTATTCATATAACTTAAACGTACTTACTCAAAAGTAGTACGTTTCCCCTTAAGTTAAGCTGGTAACACGTGCACGAGGGCCTTTTTCGGCCTCTGGCGGTGCAATTTGTTTTGATTTTATTTGTGCATCAATCACATTTTTAGCGGCTATGAGTAACCCAAGCCCTAAAAATGCGCCAGGGGGTAAAATAGCAAGCAAGAACTGATTATCAAAGCTAAACACTTCAATGCGTAAACTTTGTGCCCACGGGCCAAGCAATAAATCGGCACTGTCGAATAACGTACCCTGGCCAATGAGTTCTCGCATTGCCCCCAGCACAACCAGTACAAGCATAAATCCAAGTCCCATCATTAAGCCATCAAAGGCGGATAAATGAATCGGGTTTTTAGAGGCGTACGCTTCGGCGCGGCCTATAATTGCGCAGTTAGTTACAATCAGAGGAATAAATATTCCCAGCGATTGATACAAACCAAATGTGTAGGCGTTCATCAGTAACTGAACGATGGTTACAAAGCCAGCAATGATCATGACAAAAACAGGAATACGAATATCTTTTGGTACCCAGTTTCTCACAATTGATACGCTAACATTAGATCCAATTAATACCAGAAGTGTTGCTAGCCCCAAGCCTAGTGCGTTGGTAACCGTTGACGTTACAGCAAGCAACGGGCAAAGCCCTAAAAGTTGAACAAGAGCAGGGTTGTTTACCCACATTCCCTCTTTATAAAGTGTTTTTAATTCACTCATTGGGTTACCTCTTCACACTGGCTACTTGGGGCTGTAAAAATAGTATCAAACTCATTTTGTGCAAATAGTACGGCGTTTTTAACTGAGTTTACAACTGCACGAGGTGTAATTGTTGCTCCAGTGAATTGATCAAATTGGCCGCCGTCTTTTTTTACAGCCCAGCGGTTGTCGTCTTCACTATGCACCGTTAAACCTTTAAATGTGGTGATCCATGATGACTTTTTAACTTCTATTTTATCGCCTAGTCCCGGTGTTTCTTCGTGTTTAGTCGTACGCACACCTGCTATGGTTCCATCGCGTAATATGGCGGTTAACAGCTTTATATCACCGCTATATCCGTTTGGTGTTACATGCCTAACAACGAGGGCGACGGGTTGGTTATTTTTTCGTGCTCGATAAATAACTTGCGCATTGTATGGCCCTAGCCGCTCATCTTTAATGACGATACAGTCTTTCGATAAGTCATTGTCGTAGGTATTAGGGTCAAGTACTTCGTGCAATTGTGATGTGAGGTATAGTTGCTCTTGCTCTGCAATTTTATCAGCCGTTAATGCATCAATAGTTGCCACTAGCCCGGTAGTTACAAGGGCAAAGGCGGTTAAAATAGCGCCATTTTTTGCCATGGATGAAACAATCATTTTACTGCTCCATGGCCATAAGTAAGTGGCTGTGTGTAGTAGTCAATAAGTGGTACTGCAATATTTAGCAATAGTACTGCAAAGGCAACCGCATCAGGGAAACCGCCAAAGGTACGAATTAAATAAACAAATAACCCAATTAGTGCGCCGTAAATCAAGCGACCTTTATTTGTGGTTGAGGCCGAGACTGGGTCGGTTGCAATAAAAAATGCGCCCATCATAGTTGCGCCACTTAGCAAGTGAAATACAGTACCCGGCTCTGTGCCCGGTGCCGCTATATAACCAATAGCACTGCATAGAGCTAAGCTGCCAATAAAACTGACAGGAATATGCCAGTTAATTACTTTTTCTTTTAGTAAATACAAGCCGCCAGCTAAAAAGCCAAGATTAACCCACATCCAACCAAGGCCGGCCCATTCGTTAAAAATAGGCTTTTGCATGCTTTCATTCACTGTTAAACCATGAGCTATATCTGTTTTAATCATGTCTAATGGCGTTGCCATTGTAGTGCCATCAATACCAGCACGTACTTGGTCTAAGCTATAACCAATAGAAGTAAAGTCCGTGAATATAAGACGGAGTTGTTCTGTAAAGCCAATGGGATTATTGGCTAGATCTGTTATAGGTAACCACGCTGTCATTTGCACAGGAAACGACACGAGGAGTAAAACATAAGCTGCCATAGCGGGGTTAAATAAGTTAAACCCAAGACCACCATAAAGTTGCTTAACAATAACAATGGAAAATAAACTACCAATAATTATAATCCACCAAGGTGCTAATGGCGGTATGCTTAGGGCTAATAAAACGGCGGTTAACCATGCACTACCATCACTGAGTGCTGGCCATACTGCTCGCTTACGTATAAGCATTACTGCAGCTTCAAAAACAGTGACTGCCACTAAGGCGAGTACAAGCTGAATAAGTACGCCGGTACCAAAAAAGAAAACTTGAGCAATGAGCCCAGGAATACACGCAGCAATAACGGTTAGCATTAACCGAGTAACCGATTTATGGCTATGATTATGCGGCGAACTGGCCATGGTTAATTTCATGACTGATCATTTCCTTCTTTTTGTAACTTTTTTGCTTTGGCACGAGCAACGGCGGCGGCAATAGCGGCTTTTTTCTTATCTTCACTTGTTTGTGCTGGTTGCTCTTGTGTTTCGTTGTGCGTTTCAGCGGCTTTTGCAGCCTTTTTAGCTTTAGCACGGGCAATGGCAGCGGCTACAGCCGCTTTTTTGTCATCAACCGGTGCGTCTGTATCGGCATGCTTTTCAGGTTCGTTTTGCGTCTCTGCGGCTTTTACAGCCTTTTTAGCTTTAGCACGGGCAATGGCAGCGGCTACGGCCGCTTTTTTGTCATCAACCGGTGCGTCTGTATCGGCTTGCTTTTCAGGTTCGTTTTGCGTCTCTGCGGCTTTTACAGCCTTTTTAGCTTTAGCGCGGGCAATGGCAGCGGCTACGGCCGCTTTTTTGTCATCAACCGGTGCGTCTGTATCGGCATGCTTTTCAGATTCGTTTTGCGTCTCGGTGGTTTTTGCAGCCTTTTTAGCTTTAGCACGGGCAATCGCAGCGGCTACGGCCGCCTTTTTGTCATCAACAGGCATGGCTGTTTCAGCATCATTGGTATTAGCTTGTCCATCTTGTGATTGTGCCGCTTTTTTAGCTTTAGCGCGTGCAATCGCAGCGGCGACTGCAGACTTTTTGTCATCAAGGGGCGCAGTATCTTCAGAATGCTCTTTTTGTTCTTTGTATTTGCGAGCTTGCTCTTTACGCAGTGCTCGCTCTTTAGCTACTTCACTATTATCTGGCTCAATCTCTGAGTTTTGACCTTCACGTTTTTTTGCTTTAGCGCGAGCTATGGCCGCAGCGACTGCTGACTTTTCATTGCCATCACTCGATTTATTTTTAACTCGAGCAAGTGCATCGGCTACTTTTTGCTTTTCATCATCAGACTTAGCTGGTGGCTTACGCTTATGGCGGTTTTTACGTTCTTCTTGCTCACGGTCTAAGCGTTCTTTGCGTGCATCGAAACGCTCTTTTGCTCTATCAGCTTTTATTTTTTCAGCTTGCTGTTCTTTTATTTCAACTTTGGCTACGCGGTAGTATTGAACAAGCGGGATCTCGCTCGGGCAAACATATGCACAGGCTCCACATTCAATACAATCAAACAAGTTATGCTCTTGGAGTTTGTCGTACTCTTTAGACTTTGCAAACCACTGTAATTGTTGCGGTAATAACGAAGCTGGGCAGGCGTCTGCGCAGGCACTACAACGTATACAGGCTTTTTCAGGGCCTGGCTCTGCAAGTTCTTTGTGGTCGGGTGCTAAAATACAGTTTGTCGTTTTAATGACACCAATACGCACAGTGGGTAATGTAAAGCCCATCATTGGGCCGCCCATTACAACGCGTTGTTGTGGTACTGGTGAAAAGCCTTGGCAATCGAGCAAGTGTTTTATTTCTGTGCCTAATAAAGCCCATACATTACCCGGTTTGTGTATGGTGTTACCCGTTACGGTCACCACTCGTTCTATAAGTGGTTTGCCTTCGTAAACAGCTTGCTGCACAGCATAAAGTGTACCCGTGTTATGCATAAGTACACCAATGTCAGCAGGTATCCCCATACTGGGTACTTCACGGTTAGTTAGCAATTTTATAAGTTGTTTTTCGCCGCCTGAGGGGTAAACTGTTGGCACGGTTTGAACAATAATTTTATTGTTGTGTTCAGCCGCTTTAGTCATTGCTGCAATAGCTTCTGGCTTATTGTCTTCTATACCTACAATGCAAACTGTTGGATTTAACAGTTGCTGCATTAATTCAATCCCTTGGATAATTTCTGCAGCGTGCTCACGCATGAGCGTGTCGTCGGCGGTTATGTATGGTTCACATTCAACAGCGTTAACAATAAAGAAGTCGATAGATTGTTTAGTATCGGCTTTTATATAAGTAGGAAAACCTGCGCCCCCCATACCACTAATGCCCGCTTGATGGATGATATCAACAAGTTCTTGGTGAGTAAGTGATTTTGGCTCGTTTACAGGTTTAAGTGTGCACCATTCGTCTTTACCATCAGGCTCAATAACGATACTCAACTCAGGTAGTGCAGACGGGTGAGCTGAGGGTTTAGGTGCTATTTCTGTAATGATACCCGAGCTAGGAGCATGTACTGGTACAGACCAGTTAGCAACGGGTTCTGTTAATGCTTGGCCTTTAAGTACACGTTGGCCTTTTTCTACAAGTAATTTACCGTTGGCGCCAATGTGTTGCTTTAGCGCAACCACAAGTTTGTCAGGCAGAGGAAGGCGAGCAATATCTGCACCGTTAGAAAGTGATTTTTGCTGTGGTGGATGCACGCCGCCAGGAAACTGCCAAACGGTGCCTTTTTGTATTTGTTCAAGTAACTTATCCACTCAAACCTCTAATCTATTTGGGTAACAGGAATAGCATCTAACTGCCATTTCCAGTTTTGTTTTGTTTCAGCAACCGGCAGCATATCAATACAATCTACAGGGCAGGGCTCAACACATAAATCGCAACCAGTGCATTCGTCGATTAAAACGGTATGCATTTGGCGAGTAGCACCGACAATGGCGTCTACAGGGCATGCTTGAATACATTTTGTGCAGCCAATACATTCATCTTCACGTATGTATGCAACGGTTTTAATTGGTTCGGCTTGCTCTCCGCCGGCCAGTGGCTTTTCATCAACGCCCATTAGGCCAGCAAGCTTTTTCATTGTGGCTTCACCGCCAGGCGGGCACTTATTAATTTCATCGCCGTTAGCGATGGCTTCAGCATAGGGGCGACATCCCGGGTACCCACATTGGCCACATTGTGTTTGTGGTAAAATGGTATCAATTTGCTCTACAATAGGGTTACTTTCTACGCGAAAGCGTATTGCAGCAAAGCCTAAAATTAACCCAAAAACCAGCGCGAGTGAGCCAAGCGCAATTAAGGCATAAAACAAGGTCATATTAAAATTTCACTAATCCGGTAAAACCCATAAACGCCATTGACATCAAACCGGCGGTTATCATAGCAATTGAGGCACCTTTAAAAGGTGTTGGTACATCAGCAGCGGCAAGGCGTTCACGAAGTGCTGCAAATAATACTAGCACCAACGAAAACCCAACAGCAGCGCCAAAACCGTATACAGCTGATTGTAAAAAAGAGTGATCTTCTTTTATATTAAGCAAAGCAACACCTAGTACGGCACAGTTGGTAGTAATAAGTGGTAAAAAAATGCCGAGTAAACGATAAAGGGTAGGGCTGGTTTTACGCACCACCATTTCGGTAAATTGCACCACAACAGCAATCACTAGTATAAAGCTCATGGTGCGTAAAAATTCTATATCCAAAGGGATTAAAATATACTGGTTCACCAAGTAACTAGTTACTGAAGCAAGTGTGAGTACAAAGGTGGTAGCTAAAGACATGCCAATTGCCGTATCAAGTTTCCCCGATACACCCATAAATGGACATAAACCTAAAAATTGTACTAACACAAAGTTATTAACTAGAACGGTTCCAATCAATAACAATACATATTCAGTCATGCGAGCCTCGCGCTTTTAAAATCCCGTGTATTATCCTTTTTTCTGCCCTGATTAACAACATGTGCAGTGATTATCATTTAAATAATCACTATTAAATTAACCAGCAGCAGTGCTGATGTAATAATACGATGATGTAGATGTGTTTTTTGCTTTAACAAGATGACTTTATCGATACTAATTCAAGAGTCATAATGATCACTATAGGCCAATACTGATAAGCAAAATACTTGATCAATTTGAAGGGTTAAACCTAAGGTTAACCGCTTTAAAATTTCAATAGTGAGTTATTACATGAAATGGTTTGGCTAAATGTGGGCCAGATTTAATTGCCCCCAAATAGGTCGCTACATCAAGTACGTTAATATAAGTTATCGCTATAAATAGGGTAGGTGTTATTTAAAGTGGTTACATAAACAAAAAAGAGCAACGAGTGCTCTTTTTTTAATGAGGAATTAAATATCTTTCGGTTTTTCTATGTAATAGCCTTGTACGCCATCTAAACACAAAGTTTCTATTATGTGTTTTTCTTCTTGGCTCTCTACACCTTCGGCGAATACACTCACCCCAATTCTGTGTGCTAGATCTACCATTAAACGCATAAAGTATTGATTGTTTTTATCGTCCTCTAAGCCGCGAGTGTAACTGGCATCCATTTTTATAAAGTCAGGCTTTAGGTCTCGGAAAAATTTGAACGACGTTAAACCAACACCAAATCGCTCAACGGTAATACGTGCACCTACTCGGTGAATCATATCAATAAAGCGCTTACTGGCTTTAATGTTTTGTTGTAAACCAAATTCGCTTACTTCAAAAACGAGTTTAGAGGCAATGTGAGTATCTTTTAATAGGCGGCGTTCTAACCAAATGACAAATTGGTCGTTATGTGCACTTGAGGCCGTTACATTTAAACCAAAAAACTTTTCAGATAAATTACGGCTTTTTACTTTTTCAAGCGATGAATCAATAATAAGGCGGTCAATTTCAATTGCTATATCGAGTTTTTCGGCCATAGCTAAAAACGACGCTGTAGGAAGCATTTGGTTATCTTCAGTTTTAAATCTCACCTGAATTTCGGCGTACGCCTTAATACTTTTACCCAGGGGCATTATATTTTGCATGACTAAATGCACACGTTTTGACTCAATAACTTCATTTATTACTTTACGCCAGTTTTGGTTACCAAAGCCTGCGCTTACATTATTAACTAAGTCGGTTTCGCGTTGTACATGCCATGCATTAGTTTGTTTAGACTGGGCCATACTCATTGCGTTATCAACCACCGAAAGTAGCTCGCCTAATGGTTTGCCTTTTTCGTAACCCACAATGCCGGTATTAGCCACAGAGCTTAGTTCTTGGTTTTGTTGATATTGAGTAAAACGAGACTGTAAGTTTTCACCAAAACGCTCAGCTTCTTTAAGCGGTGTGTGAGGTAAAATAACTGCAAAGTCTGAGCTGTTTAGCCTAAACAATTGGCTGCCTGTATAAGTACCGCTTAAGTGTTTAATTATATCTGCAACACCCCTTACGTACTCGTCACCTTTTTGGTAGCCACGGCTTTGGTTAATTGCTTGTAACTCGCTACAGCGCACCATAGCTAACGAACCAAACGTACTTTGCTCGCAATTTTCAATGTGTTTTTCGTAATACTCAACAAACATATTGCGGTTACCTAAAGAGGTAATGACATCTTTGTAGGCTTCTTGTTTTATGCTCATTGCTGCATTTTGTATATCTTGGCTTTTCGACTTTAAAAAATGCGATAACCGATTAAAGCTGGGCACCAAGTCTTTGCCTAATTTTTTAAGGCTAGAGCTATCAAGGGCTGTTTGCAGATCATTATCGATTTGGTTTTGATTAATATATATATCAATGATGTCAGAAACGGTGGTGCTGATATTCTTATTAAGCTGATAAAAAATCGACTTAAGTAATATGATAGGGATGATCACCAACACGGCAGAAATAAGTATAACTATAAAGAGGGCGGTTTGAACTTGTTCGGCTAACTGTCGGATGTTGAGTGTAAACTCTACTTTAACGTCTGCCGCATCGTTTACTGCAAATTGTGGGCGTAAAGAATTAAATTGAGATTGAATAAACTCTGCGAACGCTGGTAGCTCTGACGACGAATTGACACTAAATATTTCAGCGCCTTGGTAATCTCTAAGCGTAAAGTTTGAAAAGGTGTTGCCGTTTGCAATTGACTTTTTTAAGTTCTCTGCAGAAATGTCGTCTATAGAAAGCTCATTTATATATTTAGTTACAGTAACTTGGGCATCTTTTTGTGCTTCACTGACAGCATTGTCGAAGCCGACCGAAATAAAGTAGCTTCCAGCTGCAACACACAATAACCAAGATATTATTTGTATTAAAATAAGTTTTTTAAATCCAGCCATTTTTTTCAATCTTTTAAGTATTACAGAAGGAAAGGAATCAAGTCCTTGATTATTTAACTAAATGCAACATTTAATAGTTTTTAATCAATGTTTTAGTTCTAGGGTAGAAGGGTAGTGGAAATAGGAATAAATGTCTATGGAATTCTTAGAATTGGCTCCCCCTCCCCGACTCGAACGGGGGACCTGCGGATTAACAGTCCGTCGCTCTAACCAACTGAGCTAAGGGGGAACTAAATTTTGACTTGTATGATATTGGCTCCCCCTCCCCGACTCGAACGGGGGACCTGCGGATTAACAGTCCGTCGCTCTAACCAACTGAGCTAAGGGGGAACTACATCATATACATAAACTTGGCTCCCCCTCCCCGACTCGAACGGGGGACCTGCGGATTAACAGTCCGTCGCTCTAACCAACTGAGCTAAGGGGGAATCGTTTATGGTTAAAAAGCTTGGCTCCCCCTCCCCGACTCGAACGGGGGACCTGCGGATTAACAGTCCGTCGCTCTAACCAACTGAGCTAAGGGGGAAGCGTCTTGCCTTTCAACGGGGCGAAATATTAATGACCGCGCTGCAAAGTGTCAACATATAAAAGTCATAAATTAAAAAAAGAGGTTTATTCGTTGTTTTTATGTGCAATCTGCGTGTTTTATAGCTTTGTTTTAAGCACTTCATTGGCATTTTTATAAAACCGTTACTAACAAAATAACTTTTTGTGATCGTTTAGTACTGTTGGTTGAGTAAATAAAATACAAAGTTAAAGTGATTTACTACGCGTAAAACTCAAAAAACAAAATTAACTGTTTAGGCCTATTAGTTAATTAATTCTGTAATATTAATTTTAGGGTATTTTTTATTCGGTATTACTTTACTGATAAACACGTTGTTTAATTGTGTGCAATTATGAAGTGTAAACATTTAAATAAATAAAGTCCTGCATGTTCATAAATAACACAATCAATAACTTGTAACTACATACGCATGCGTAAATGCGTGGTCACAGGGCTACAGAAATTTAAAAATATTAACCTAGGTTAATTTGTCGGCTAAGGTTACAAAAGCATTAAAATGTAAATCCTTCATTTGGTCAGACCTGCACGTAAAATGTATGTCGCTTGAAGCCTTTATAAATGCGGCCTTGAATGAGTTATCCACGGTTTCTGTGGATAACTCTGTTTATGAAACTTTAAGAACATCAGCGGCACCAGTATTTTAGAGTGCTACAACGATTTCAAGCTTTTAAATCATTATTTTTATTTTAAATAAAAACAGTAGCTTAGCGTTTTAGGCTTGCAGTGTGTTATTCGATGAGAGTAACTTTTCGTTACGATAAATCAAAGTGTCGAATTGTGTAAAAAACCGACAGGTAAACCGTGTGTTTTGTAATAAAAGTAGCAAAAATGTGTCTTAATTGTTTTTTGATGCATTAAGCCCTTGTTTTAGTAAAAACGTATAAAAAGTGATGTTTACTCCATACGCTCTTTTTATTGGGTGTGCCTGTGTAAAATGTAGTGATAAATCCGTGGCTTGAATTGCCCTGATGCTTTAAAATGATCAACTCAGTAAAAGAGGCCATTTATTCCATGCGCGCAATTTCAAATACGAAGACTCGCCCAGATTTACTTAACGATCCCATTATGCCAACGTTGAAAACAATGACTGTTCCGATGATCTTCGGCATGATCATGTTAATGATGTTTAATATAGTTGATACCTTCTTTATCAGCTTGTTGGGTACAGAGCCTCTCGCTGCAGTGAGTTTTACTTTTCCAGTCACCTTTACCGTAATTAGCTTAGCTATTGGTTTAGGCATAGGCACTTCAGCTGTCATTGCCAAAGCGTTAGGCAGCAACAAAATAGATGAAGCTCGTTTTGACGCCAGCATCTCTATATTAGTGGCTGTTGTGTTGGTGCTTATATTATCGTTTATAGGTTATTTACTTATTGACCCGGTATTTACGTTACTGGGCGCAGGACAGCAGGTGCTTCCTTTAATACATGAATACATGAATGTGTGGTTTATTGGCAGTGTATTTTTAATCACACCCATGATTGGGAACTCTGTATTACGTGCCAGTGGCGATACTAAAACTCCCAGTATCGTAATGGGAGGTGCAGGGCTTATAAATGCAATACTCGACCCTATGCTTATATTCGGTTTTGGTCCTATACCTGCAATGGGTATACAAGGCGCAGCCATTGCAAGTGTAATAGCCTGGGCTGTGGCTGTTGTCATTATTTTATATATTTTAATAGCAAGAAAACGGTTACTTAGTTTAAAAGCTGGGTCACAAACAGTTATGGGGTCAATCCGCAAAATATTAAAAATAGGTGTACCGGCCGCAAGTGCTAATATGCTTACACCAATTGCAATGGCGGTAATGACGGCACTTGTTGCTAATCATGGTCCTGAGGCCGTTGCCGCGTTTGGTGTTGGTAGTAGAATAGAGTCTATTGCAAGTATTTTAGTGCTTGCTTTATCAATGACACTCCCGCCATTTGTAAGCCAAAACTTCGGTGCTGGAAAATTATGTAGAGTTAAAGACGCATACATAGGGACGTTGAAGTTTGTGATGATTTGGCAATTTATTATTTACGTTTTGCTGATTATTTTTTCTGGAGTAATAAGCCAGATATTTGGTAAAGAGCAGGCAGTAATAGATGTAATTAAGCTCTTTATTTACACCATACCACTAAGTTATGGTTTGCAAGGTGTGATTATATTATCAAACTCATCGTTTAATGCTTTGCACAAACCAATGAATGCATTGTTTTTAAGTATTATACGTTTATTTATTTTTTATGTTCCGTTTGCTTACTTAGGCAGTCATTTAGCAGGGTTAACGGGGTTATTTATTGGTGCGGCGGTAGGTAATTTATTTACCGCATTTGTAGCGTATAAATGGTTTATAAAAGAGCTTGAGTCATTGAGCAGTCAGTCATTACAGGAGTGCAATAATTGAGCGATCATTTTCAGTT
The DNA here is from genome assembly GCF_001469195.1 of Pseudoalteromonas sp. 10-33. Classification (NCBI taxonomy): domain Bacteria; kingdom Pseudomonadati; phylum Pseudomonadota; class Gammaproteobacteria; order Alteromonadales; family Pseudoalteromonadaceae; genus Pseudoalteromonas; species Pseudoalteromonas sp. 10-33. The sequence continues at coordinate 171,088 of NZ_LOFI01000025.1, forward strand.
AAAATCACAGTTTCAACCAGCAGGGGACCAACCTACTGCAATAAAGCAATTATGTGAAGGTTTAGAAGCCGGGCTTGCTCATCAAACATTGTTAGGGGCAACAGGTACGGGGAAAACCTTTACCATGGCTAATATAATTAACGATTTGAACCGCCCGACAATTATAATGGCGCACAACAAAACGTTGGCTGCGCAGCTTTATGGTGAAATGAAAGAGTTTTTTCCTAAAAATGCCGTTGAATATTTTGTTTCTTATTACGACTACTACCAGCCTGAAGCGTACGTTGTATCGAGCGATACCTTTATTGAAAAAGACGCATCCATCAATGAGCACATTGAGCAGATGCGATTAAGCGCAACCAAAGCATTACTTGAACGCCGTGATACTATTATTGTTGCGTCGGTTTCGGCTATTTATGGATTGGGTGACCCCCAGTCATACATGAAAATGATGTTGCTTTTAAAAGTAGGCGAAAAAGTTGATCAACGCGATATGCTTCGCCGTTTAGCCGAAATACAATATACCCGTAACGACATAGAGTTTAGCCGTGGCACTTACCGAGTTCGCGGCGAAGTGGTCGACATATTCCCGGCAGAGTCAGAAACATATGCAGTGCGAGTAGAAATGTTTGACGACGAGATAGAGCGTTTAAGTATTTTTGACCCGCTAACAGGCGCTGTTGAAAAACATATTGTGCGCGCCACTATTTACCCTAAAACGCACTATGTAACTCCGCGTGAGAAAATTCTTGGCGCAATCGAAAATATAAAAATTGAACTAAAAGATAGAAGAGCTCAATTACTCAGTGCCAATAAATTAGTAGAAGAGCAGCGCATTGCGCAGCGTACTCAGTACGACATAGAAATGATGACCGAGTTGGGCTATTGCTCGGGAATAGAAAACTACAGTCGTTATTTATCGGGGCGTACCCCCGGCGATCCGCCGCCAACCTTGCTTGATTATCTACCTGATGACGCATTAATGATTATTGATGAATCGCATGTAACGGTATCGCAAATTGGCGCTATGTATAAAGGCGACAGAAGCCGTAAAGAAAACCTTGTAGAGTATGGTTTTAGAATGCCCTCAGCTATGGATAACCGACCCCTTAGGTTTGAAGAGTTTGAAGCCATTGCACCGCAAACCATTTATGTATCTGCAACGCCTGGCGACTTTGAAATGGAGCGAAGTGGTGGGGAAGTTGCAGAGCAAATTATTCGTCCAACAGGGCTTTTAGACCCACTTATTGAAGTGAGACCCGTTGGCGACCAAGTTGATGACTTACTCTCAGAAATATATCAATGCGTTGAAAAAGGTGAACGAGTATTGGTTACTACGCTTACTAAACGCATGTCAGAAGATTTAACCGATTATTTAAGCGAACATGGCGTAAAAGTGCGCTACCTGCATTCAGACATCGATACCGTAGAGCGGGTAGAAATAATTCGAGACTTACGCGCCGGTGTATTCGATGTGTTAGTGGGTATTAACTTACTAAGGGAAGGCTTAGACATGCCAGAAGTGGCATTGGTTGCCATACTTGATGCCGACAAAGAAGGCTTTTTACGCTCAGCCCGTTCGCTTATTCAGACCATTGGTCGTGCTGCGCGTCATTTAGATGGGCGTGCTATTTTATATGGCGATAAAGTCACAAAATCAATGGCAAAAGCAATAGATGAGACAAGCCGCAGACGCGAAATTCAGCATCAATACAATTTAGACAACGGCATAGAGCCACGTGCATTGGCTAAAAAGATTCTTGATGTGATGGATGTTGGTGAAGAGGCTGGCCCTAAAGATAACCTTCAGCTTATTCGCAAAGAATCTAAAAAGGTACTTAGCGCGAAAGAAATTGCAACGCAAATTAAGCAACTTGAAACTAAAATGCACGCGTATGCGAGCAACTTAGAATTTGAGAAAGCAGGCTCTGTGCGCGACGAAATACACGAACTACAACAACAGTTGATTAATTAAAAAATGACTACAAATTTTACGCCTCTAATTACGGCACTTGAAAGCGCCCCTATTTTAAATAACGAATTGTGTCGTGTTTTTCACGGGCGAGGCCATAGTATTGAGGCATTAAGCCACTTAAATTTAGATTTTTATCCACCAAGCTTATTTTTAGTATCGTACGATGAGATAGACGAAAAAACGCTTCATCAGTTAACCGAAACGCTTTGGCAATGGGTGCAAGCACACCACCCAGAATTAATTACCTCGCTTGTTTATCAGCAACGCGCGGGTGTGCAAAGCCAAAACACAGTCATGTTTGGAACGCTCCCTAATAAGCATACAGTAACCGAAAACGGAATTCGTTTTTTAGTCGATTTGCAAAGCCGCCAAAATACAGGGATTTTTCCCGATATGCGAAGCGGCCGCGAGTTTGTAATGGCTAATAGTAAGCATGGCAAAGTACTTAATTTATTTTCGTACACGTGCGGTTTTTCGTTAGCAGCAATGCAAGGCGGTGCCGATCATGTAATGAATATGGATATGAGTAAAGGGGTACTCAAAGTAGGTAAGCAAAACCACCAGTTAAATGGTTTTGACAAAGGGGTGAGTTACTTACCTCACGATATTTTAAAGTCCTTTGGTAAATTAAAAAAAGCAGCCCCGTTTGATTTAATTATTGTCGATCCGCCAAGTTTTCAAAAAGGCAGCTTTATTTTAACTAAAGACTACCAAAAAGTGCTTCGCAGGCTCCCAGAGTTACTTAATCAAACAACAAAATTGCTTTTATGCGCCAATAGCCCCGAGCTCTCAGAGGATGCATTTAAAGCCCTGATTGACGAGCACACACAAGGTGCGATTACATTCGTAGAACGCCTTGCACCCACCGACCGCTTTATTGAAATAGACAGTGATAAAAGTTTAAAAGCGCTCGTCTATAAAATGTCACATTCGCCTGATTAAATGAAACTCAGTAAACGACTGACTGCGATTGATGCGCTTATAACACGCCAGCAAAACACTATTTGGGATTGTTGCTGCGATCATGGCTATTTAGGTATGGCTTTGTTGAAGCGCTCAGCTGCCGACAAGGTCATGTTTGTTGATATTTTGCCTAATGTGATGACCGATTTAGAAGCGCGATTAACCAATAATAAAAAATTTAGGGTGCCTGGTAATAAAAAGCCAGAATGGCAGGTCTTGTGTCAGGACGTTGGAAGTATAAAGCTGGATGATGTAAAAAATCAGGTCGTTGTTATAGCCGGTATTGGTGGTGAATTAGCGCTGCGTTTGGTGAAGCAAATAATAGCGAATAACTCACCAGAGCGTTTACAGCATGTGCGTTTTATTTTATGCCCAATTCACCATACTTATTTACTGCGCAGTGGTTTACACACGCTTAATTTGGGTTTGCATAGCGAGCAAATTATTAGTGACAAAAACCGTGTTTATGAACTCCTAGAGGTTAGCTTTAAAAGCAGCCAACCGGTGAGTAAAACAGGTGATGCCATGTGGGACTTAAATGATAAACAGCATACGGCTTACATTCAACGACTATTAAATCATTATAATAAAATACTCAATAAAGATGAGCTTTATTATCAAAAAGTTATAAGCGACTATCAAAGCCTTTACGATAGTTAAAAAAGCCCAATTTTGTCGGGCGGCTGTGATCTAATTACATAACAAAACACGTAATGTAAACACAGTTAATATCTTGCCCAGTGCGAGTTTATTTGGTTTATTTATGTCAGATAAAAATAGTCACCTAAATACGTTACTCAGTAACGACAAAAAATGGCAACATAGTTACGAGCAGCCAATCCCGTATGCGCCGCTTGTGCAATTAGCGAATAATAATTGGATAGTTCCACAGCATTTTTTACGTTACAAACATACGCTTGAAAGTGTGAACGAAGTGCTCGAAAGTATTGAGTTTTCGGCGCATTTTAGGGTGCTTGCCGCTCAAAAAGGTGATGAGATATACCTTCAAGTTGCGGTACTCAGCCCCGACAACTACAAAAAAAGCGGTCATCAAAATACCGACAAAGCAAAAAAACTGCTTTTTGGTAGACGCTGGATTGTAGAAGAAAACTTACCTACGTCAGAACTTATTCAAACCGCTTTTTTGGCTTTAAAAGTGGCGCGTGAGCACGAAGTGAGAGAGTTATTCCAGTTAAAACAAAATGGTGCAATAAGCACACCGTTTAATAACCATCACGATTTACCCGTCATGGCGCAAAACCCAGAGTTAGTTTTACACACGCACCATAGCGATAATATTACCGATTTGGTGAGCCGCATTGTGTTTGCTGATTCGGCTGTTGAACTAACAGGTTATCAAGCCATTACTGACGAACAACATTTGTATACAGTAAAATTGCATTGTAATGGTGCTCAGTTAAGCGAGTTTAACAATAAATCCATCGCGTTTTTAACTACAGGGTCGTCAAGTAACCATTTTTTACACGGTTTTATCACCGCTTTAGTTAACACGAGCAATGACTATGTGAGCGAGCAATTTAAATATCAAGGGTTTGCCCGATTTAGTAAAAACGTGGCAGTAGAGAACATTGGTAAGTTAAGTATTGCAATGCGTTCCCCCAGTACAGTTGATTTGTGCTCAATGGGTAAGCAAGAAGCCAATCAATTAAACTTTGAAATAGACAGTGGGCGTGCCCCTCAAGGGTGTGGACAAGCTATAGGTGGGTTTTTAGCAGCCCATGGAATAGAGCAACCAGAAAATGCCCATCTATATCCAAATTACCTTTAATAAATTTAGCGAACGAGTAAGCGTTTAATAACGCTTACAGTTTATTGATTTCTTGTTTAACGTTAAAGCTTGAGTCAGTCACAATAGCTTCAAGCGTTTGTACACGTTCTCTTAGTGCAACCACTTCTGCTTTAGTTTCGGCAAGTTGTTTATGAGCGTCGCTATTGTTGTTTTGCATTTTATGTTTAAACTCTAAATGCTTTTTATACATATCGTAAACCACACCCGAACCCACAGATATAAGCACAATAAGTACAATCATCGTAGTACCAGACATAACTATATTCCTTTTTAATTTTATTTATTAAAGTATACGCTTTCCCCACTTTAGTTAAAGCTGACAATTGTAACTTTATTTGTAAAGAGCTGTACGGTGAAATTAACCGCTTAATACTGTGGCTAAATACGTATACACAAATACTTACGTGTGGTGTTCATACTTTATACAGTAACAGGGTTGTTTAATATTAAATTAATCGCCATATAGTTATTAACATATTATTTTATAAACTAATTTTATCAGTGAGTTATTATGCTAAATAATAAAATCCCCCCCGTTATCGTTGTTCTATTTTTTGCAGGCATTATGGCGCTCATAGCGCATTACAGTGTCATTGACTTCACTGTGTTTGTTGCCTATTTAGCGGCAAGTTTAGTTATTATTGGGTGTGCAAGCTGTGTTGCAGGTGTAGTGAGCTTTAAGTTAGCCAAAACCACAGTGAATCCCAGTAAACCAGAACAGGCATCAAAACTAGTTACCAGCGGTATTTACCGTATTTCACGTAACCCAATGTATTTAGGGTTTGCATTTATTTTAGCTGGGTGGGGTGTGTGGTTAAGTTCGGTTTGGGCAATGCTAGGTGTTGTTGGCTTTATTGGTTATTTAACGTTGTTTCAAATAATGCCAGAAGAACGCGCGCTTACTAAATTATTTGGTGAAGAATTTACTGCCTACAAAGCACGCGTAAGGCGCTGGTTGTAATTTTTAATTATACGCCGTGTAATTAAATGCTATGCAATAAAAAAGGCTACGTAACATAGCCTTTTTTATTTAAACCTAAATAACTATTTATTTGTTGCTTATTCGTATTCTAATGGGTCTGTAATATTATTAAGTGCAAATGCTTCTAAACGTTCTTGGCACGCACCGCACTTACCACAGGCCTTTTCACGGCCGTTATAGCACGTCCATGTTTGGCTGTAATCTAAACCCATTTTTATGCCATCGGTTAAAATATCAATTTTGGTATTATTTAAATACGGGCTAAAAATTTCTACTGCATCGTAGTTTGCAATACGACATACATCATCCATTTTTTGCACAAATTCAGGACGGCAATCGGGGTAAATAGCATGATCCCCAGAATGAGCACCGTAATAAACTTGGCTTGCTTTAAGTGATACCGCGTAACCAACTGCAAGCGAGAGCAAAATCATATTACGATTTGGCACAATCGTGCTCTTCATGCTTTCTTCTTCGTAATGGCCTTCTGGCACGTCAATGTTATCGGTTAACGACGAACCACCAATAAGCTGATTGATAGCCGAAATATCCACAATTTTGTGCGGAACATTAAGTTTTTCACACACTTGTGCAGCCACTTTAAGCTCTTTTACATGACGCTGACCATAGTCAAACGAAAGGGCATATACATCATGGCCTTGCTGCAGGGCTTTATTTAATACGGTAAATGAGTCCATACCGCCGGAATAAATAACAACTACTTTTTGCGTCATATCTGTTTTGCTCTTAGTTTTAATAGAGGTTTATATCAGGGCGCGATATACTACACGGCCGCAGCTTAAATAACAATTTTTGCACAGCGCTTTTTCGTCTTTAATAGTAGCAATTTGGCTACTAGGTAGTAAGTGAGATCTCTTTTGTACAAAATTAATGAAGTGTTTGAAACCATCCAAGGTGAAGCAAGTTTTACTGGCACACCCTCAATATTTTTGCGCCTGCAAGGCTGCCCAGTCGGTTGCTCGTGGTGTGATACTAAACAAACCTGGGATGTAGACAATGTATACAAAGTATCACTTGATGAAACCGTAGAAAAAAAAGCCGACTCAGATCATTGGGCCGATGCCAGCGCAGAACAAGTACTCGCGTTATTTAAATCACGTGGTTATACCGCAAAGCACGTAGTAATTACCGGCGGCGAGCCATGCATGTTTGATTTAAACCCAGTATGTGACTTATTACACGATAACGGTTTTACGACGCAAATAGAGACCAGCGGCACGTTTGAAATACTTGCCCCTGAGCAAACATGGGTGACAGTATCGCCAAAGATAAACATGCGCGGCGGTTATGAAGTACTTACCAGCGCCATGAAGCGCGCTAACGAAATTAAGCACCCTGTTGCCATGCAAAAGCACGTAGAAGAGCTAGAAGCGTTATTTGTTAAAACAGGCGTTAACCCCAAGCTTGTTTACTTACAGCCAATTAGTCAAAAAGTATCAGCAACCAAATTAGCCATCGATACCTGTATTGCCAAAAACTGGCGCTTATCAATCCAAGTGCATAAGTATTTAGGGATTAGTTAAAGCGCAAGGGCAGCTGTAAGTATGTAATGCGATAAGCTGCTCGGCGTTAATTTATATTACGTAGATACAAGGTTGGGTTCAGTGAAACGAAACCCAACACTACACTACAACCCTAATGCTCACTCCATCCCTTTGATACCAAACCTCATAATTTATTAATTAAACACGTAGGTCGAATAAACGAAACGCCATCCGACAAGGCTAGTTAATTTTTTCCCCGCAGTGATAGCACTTACTTGTTGGCAGGCGATAGCTTGTAGCCGATTGCATTACTTGGTTTTTCTTACACTTTGGGCAGAAGTAATTAATAACATTCACAACCAGTACGATTGCAAAAATAAAACCGCCAATATAAAACGGGTTTGTATAAAACTGATTACTTGCCGTCGAAAACTGAAACCCAATAATACATGTGATCAAAGCCACTAAATACGCTTTAAACCTAACTGCTTTTTTCAAATTTAAATCCTGATATTTTGTTCTTAATATGTTTTTATCAAATAGGTTGGTGTTTAGCCATTTAAGTTTAAATAAAATTAGGAGACTGTGTTACGGTTTGTAGTAAGTTTAATAAAAGGATTTAGACATGGAGCTTCTTATTTCAATACTCGCATTTTTAGTTTTAATCATTTGTTTTAGTTGGTACAGCATGATTAAAAATCTAAAACAGCAATCTAATAAAAATATAGATTCATTGAATGATAAGCTTGATGTGTTAAGAGCAGAAGTTAAGAACACATCAATGAAAAATAAAGAGCTACTTGATAAATACAGCCCAATTATTCAAGCAGAAAACTATATTAAAGACCTTTTAGAAGAAGCTGAGTTGAAAGCAGAGACTATCAAAAATAATGCAATGAATTTAGCAAATGACATTGAAACAGAAGCTGCTAATACTAGAGAAACACTGAAAGGGTACAAAGCTGAAGGGAAACAAAAGCTTAAAGAAGCAAAAGAAAAAGCTGAAAAAATTCGTTTCGATGCAAATCAAGAAGCTGACCGAATTACATTATTTGCAGCTCAGCAAGCTAAAGAAATCGCAGGTGACGCTTATGAAGCAAAAGAGAAAGCTGATATCTATGAGCAAGCAATTAAAGCTATGCGAAACACTATAGATGGGTATAAAGATGATTATATAATCCCAAATCACTCAGTTTTAGATGACTTAGCTGATGAATTTAGCCATAAAGAGGCTGGCGCCGAGTTGAAATTGATACGGCAAAATATCCGTCAAATGGTTAAAGATGGTTTTGCAGGTGATTGCGATTATGTTGAGCAGCATAGAAAAACTTACGCAATACATTTTGTGGTTGATGCATTTAACGGCAAAGTAGATAGTGCATTGTCAAAGGTAAAACACGACAACTTTGGAAAGATAAACCAAGAAATTTTAGATGCCTTTGCACTAGTAAATCACAATGGTGTACCGTTTCGAAAAGCTCGGATTAATGAAAAGTATTTAAACGCACGTTTAACAGAGCTTAAGTGGGCGGTAGCCGCGAGTGAACTTAAAAGAATTGAGCGAGAAGAGCAGGCCGAAATTCGAGCGCAAATTCGTGAAGAAGAAAAGGCTCTACGAGATATAGAAAAAGCAAAAAAAGAAGCCGAGAAAGAAGAGCGATTAATTCAAAAAGCACTAAAAAAAGTTAGAGAAGAGCTTTTAGCTGCTAACGATGAGCAAAAGGCCGATTACGAAGCAAAACTGTATGATTTAGAAAATCAATTAAAAGAAGCCGAAGAAAAAGGGCAGCGTGCGCTATCAATGGCACAACAGACTAGACGTGGTCATGTTTATGTTATCAGTAACATCGGCAGTTTTGGTGAAGAGGTATTTAAAATAGGTATGACGAGAAGGTTAGAACCCATGGACCGTGTTAAGGAGCTTGGTGATGCATCGGTTCCATTTTCTTTTGATGTTCATGCAATGATATTTAGTGAAGACGCACCAACCTTGGAAAAAGAACTTCATCGTCGTTTCGATTTATGCTCCGTGAATAAGGTTAACTCAAGGAAAGAGTTCTTTAAAACAACGATATCTGAAGTGAAGCAAGCGGTAGAGGTTAATGGTATTTTAGATGTTCATTGGACGTTGAAAGCAGAAGCTGCCGAGTATCGTGAAAGTCTATCCATAGAGAATAATATGCGAGAAAAAGTAACCGTATAAAACTTTTACAGTAGAACATATCGCTGTATTTAGAAGCTTTAATTCGCGCTTTTAATTGTTGCTTAAAGCATTATGCACATGGAATATGAGCACTTGGGGCTTATAAATTATCCAGCACCATTTGTTTTATTTTATGAGCTTTTACAAAGTGATCTAATTGATGGGTTTGAATCCACCAAGTCGCTGCTTCCATTAAAAGTTCAGGATTGTTGTTTTTATTAGCAAAAAAAGCATAGAAAGACAGGCCTACATTATCACCTTTACTGGCAATTTTTTTATCACACACTTCAATGATTTTAGTTCTTAATTCTTGTCTCATAAATAAGTAACCTAATAGAGCGTATTGGTGAAAACAAAAAGGGACAAACTGTAACTTCAAATTCAAAACTAGCAACTGTTTATTTATCTCTCGAAGATACTTTATTTAACCAAGATATTTAGTAAATAACATAAAAAAGCGCTGCTCTAGGGCAACGCTTTATGTATTTTTTTTGGTAGTAATTAGCTAGCTTATTCTGCTGCCAAATAATCAAGCACCACTTGATGATGATCTTTGGTTTTAAATTTATCAAATAAGTGTTTAATTTTACCGTCTTGGCCTACTAAAAATGTTAGGCGGTGAATACCATCGTATTCTTTACCCATAAATTTTTTGTAACCCCATACACCAAATGCTTCTGCAATGGCGTGATCTTCATCGGCTAATAAATCAAAGTTAAGCTCTTTTTTAGTTTCAAAGTTTTTAAGGCGCTTAATTGGATCGGGGCTAATGCCTACAACACGCGTGTTAAATTTAGCAAGCTCGTCTTGTTGGTCGCGCAGGTTTTCTGCTTGTACGGTACAACCCGGAGTAGAAGCTTTAGGGTAAAAGTACACAAGTACTTGTTGCTCTTTTAACAATTCACTTAAAGTGATTGTTTCGTCGTTTTGGTTTTGTAAGCTAAAAGCGGGTGCTGTATCACCAGCTTGTAATGGACTAATTGTGTTCATGCTATTTCCTTAACGAATGCGTTTAAAAATATAATCTACGTTTAGGGTATGAGAAAGGCTCTCAAAACTAATTTTAAATTTATCTATGTCTACATCTATTGGGATATTAAATTCTACTTCACAGCGCATTTTTGTGTCAGTTTCTTCGTTAAAAGTATCTGACTTTAAAGAACAAATGCTGATGTGGTTATCGGCAAAAAAGCGTGTCACTTTGCTTAGTGTGCCCGGGGTGTCTATACCTGTGTATTCGAGCGTGTAGCCGGCACAAAACTCGCCAGGGGTATGGCTTGTAGTGCGTTTCATCATGGTTAGCAGGCCAAGTTCCATTGCCTTGGTTGGTAACACGTGTTCAATGCGGCTTATGGCCGACATGTCACCATGCAATAACATTATAAAGGTAAACTCACAGCCTAAAATGGCAATGCGGCTGTCTATAATATTACAGTGGCAGTCGCTGACTAATTGCGTAAGCTCACTGACAATACCCGGCCTGTCTTCGCCGATAGCGGTTAACACAATTTGATGATTTGAAAATGCAGTCATGGGTTAAAATACCTAAGTTACAAGGGTTATAACAACGCAATGGATAACACTACTAAATACACTCGAGGACATGCTCGGCGGCGAAGTTTAACACAAAACGGTGTGTAAACTATAATGCGGGCTAATTAAGCGCGTTTAAAGTACGGTGTTTCTTGTTTTTACTGGCACAGGAAAGTACCATAGCTAAAATTTGCTTATTTGCCCTTAGTTTTTTTTCTAAGTTGAGGTGCTGAACTTTATTGCAATTAAGTAGCCAAATAAAAATGTAAAGTTAATATTGATTTTACACTGAACCAAATCGGCATAACCCACTCATATATTTGTTAAAACAATTAAAGGGTATGCTAAGGAGAAATATCTGTGCAGTATTGGATCCCAAAAGCACTTGCAGTAAGTGTATTGGTAAGTTTATCAGGGTGTAGTGTATTTGTTAACGATGCGCATAATGAACGTAATTACCGCGCATATGAACCAGTAAAAGCGCCAGCGTCTTTATCTCAGCCGGCTCAAGATCCAGTTTATAAAATGGAAGTAGGTCAATATAACAATAATCCAGACGCAACCAATTATCGTCCACCAGCTCAAGTACTCACTGTAGCTAAAGGCAGTTGGGTCGAAGAAGCGGATAATTTAGCACGCGTATATTTTGATAAAAACGATGGCATTGTTGATTTAGATGACTTTATTTGGGATTCAATTAAAGCTGTTCTAGCTGAGAATAACACGGTTACAACCAAAGAAGATAAGCTACTTGGTATTATAGAGACCGATTGGTACGCAATTATTAAAACCGAAGAAAGCTGGTTGTGGGGTGATGAAAAGAATGATGACCTTCAACGTTTTAGATTTTCCATTGAAAAAAAATCGCATGAACGTACAGCCTCTTTACGCGCTGAATTAATAGATTTTAAAGGTGATACAACACTTACAGACTTGCTTAAGCAGCAGCTAGAAGTGCGCGCGCTTAACCAAGTTATTACTGAATTTGATTACCGCTATCGCCAGCTTGAAGTTGATATGCGCAAGCGCCAAGGTATTATTTCTTTAGAAATGGGCTTTGACAATAAAGGTAATGCAGCACTGGTTACTGAGCAATCTTACGATGCGGTATTTGATCGTTTTTCAGGCTTTTTAGAGCGTTTGTCTTTTACTATTGTTGAAATAAACCAAGACACAGGTTTAATTACAGCTGACTATAAAGCACCAGAAAGCAGTATGTGGGATTCTATTTGGGGCGACGATGTTGCGCAATTACCAATAGATGAAGGCCAGTACCAAATTTTAGTGAGTAAAACTAAGCAAGGTGGTACAAGCTTAACCTGGATGGACGATAAAGGCGAAACGCTAGAGCCAGGTACCATGAATGGTCTACAGCAAGCACTAGAAGCAGCACTTATTAAGCGCGGCATTAAAATATAAATAATAATACGTTTTACCACAAAAAGAGCGCTTAGCTCTTTTTGTGGTTTTTATAGGTTAAAAATATGTCTCAGTTATCAACTTCACCTCAGTACGATTGGCGTACTTGGTTTGCGTTCCTTGTGCCTTCGCTAATTGGTGTGTTTTTGTTTATGACGCCGGTGTCGAGCGGTGAAGCAATGACCATTCCTATTGCAATGATGGCCAAAGCCATGCAAGTATTTTTTGCAGATACAGCACAAGCCATTATTACTGCCATAATTTGTATAACGGGTGTGTTTTCACTCATTGTAAGTGTTTTTAAGCCTCAAGTGATTTGTAAAGTACCACTGTTAAACCACTTATTTAATGTTAGTTGGATTTGGTTGCTTACACGTTTATTTGGTACTGCATTTGTATTAATGACCTTTTTAGGCGTGGGGCCGCATGCTATCACGTCCGAAAATACAGGGGCACTGGTGTTAAACGACTTACTTCCTGTGTTGTTTTCGGTATTTATACTGGCAGGGCTTTTACTCCCTTTGTTACTTAACTTTGGGTTGCTTGAGTTGGTAGGTACGTTATTAACTAAAGTAATGCGCCCGTTATTTGGCGTTCCAGGGCGAAGTGCCGTTAACTGTGTGGCATCGTGGTTAGGTGATGGCAGTGTGGGAATATTAATGACTGCGCGCCAGTACGAAGATAAATACTATACACAACGCGAAGCGGCTGTTATTGGTACTACATTTTCTGCTGTTTCAATTACGTTTTGTTTAGTGGTTATTGGCCAAGTAAAGCTTGAGTATTTATTTGCTCCGTTTTATTTAACGGTGTGCTTGGCAGGTATTACTGCTGCTATTATTGTGCCGCGCTTGCCACCGCTTAGGTTTAAAAAAGATTTACTTATTGATGGCTCAGAGCCTGATGCAAACGCAGAGCTGGTGCCTGAAGGTAAATCATTAGTGGGTCATTCTTTAGATATTGCGCTGGCCAAGGCAGAAAAATCGCCGGGTATAGTGGGGACATTAAAAGAAGGCGTACACAATGCACTTGATATGGTATTTGCTGTACTACCTGTTGTTATGGCAGTGGGTACATTTGCATTAATCATTGCAGAATACACGCCGCTATTTCAATATTTAGGTATGCCGTTTATTCCATTTTTAGAATTGTTGCAAGTGCCTGAAGCTGAGGCTGCAGCGCAAACAATCATGGTTGGATTTGCCGATATGTTTATCCCTTCTATCCTCGCCGCTGGGACTATTGAAAGTGATGTAACACGCTTTATTATTGCTGCTATGAGTGTGACTCAGCTTATATACATGTCTGAAGTGGGGGCGTTGCTGTTAGGAAGCAAGATTCCAGTAAACATTGTTGAGCTGTTCGTAATATTTATTCTCAGAACGCTAATAACATTGCCGATTATTTCGTTAATGGCACATTGGCTAGTTGGTTAAGCTTATTATTTAAATTAAAAGCCCTGATTTATCAGGGCTTTTTTGTGTCTTGCTTGTTTTTTAAGTGCGTGTCTGATTTCTTAAATTCCATATTAGCACTGTGTTTTATTAGGGCAATATTACCTATCACAACGCCAAATACCATCACTACAATGAGTACTATTTGCCATGTTTGCATATTAATTTCTCATTTTTATTTTTTGGCTATTCTACTTTTTTAAACTGTAATTACCAGCAAAAACATCAGTTGGGTAGTTTACCTATTCGCTATAATATTTAATGACTTTGCGCGGCTAAACGTGTCGCTAACTGCGTTAAAAATTCTCTTTTAAAGTAACTAAATAGCGACTCTTTTGTTTAGCTATCAACACATTTACCCACGGTTAAAATAGATCACTTAATTAAACGAATGGTTATTAAAAGCGCTTGGCAACCGATAAGGTCATAAAATCAAGTCCGGGGTTAGGTTTTTGAAAGCCCGCATTAGAGTAATGAATAATTCGTAAAGCAATGTGTGTATCGCCTAAGTCAGCAACGAGTCCAATACGATCTTCAAATTGATAATGGCTACTTAGGTTTTTACCACCAAATTGTGTTTCGTCAATGAGTGATACGCCAATGCCAGCTTCAACATAAAATGGGGTGTTATTAAAACTAAACGCTGGAAACTGCAATACAGGCGATACCGCTAATACTAAGTTGGATTGTGAGTGGTGGTTATGCGCAAATTCCCACAGGTTTACACTGGTTTCGATGTAAAAACGGGCATCTCCAACTAAGTTTTGCATTTTTGGCATATGGTACTGATAGGCTAATTTTATGCCATTTATATTGCCAGTGCCTTTAAGTACATCGACTGCGTAGCCATGGTTTGATTGTGCTGATACTGTGTTATTAATAAAAAGTGAGGCGATTAATAAAATAATTATTTTAATAAAGGATTTCATAGCTGCTCGCTGATAGTTGGTTAATCGAAAAAACAGATGATGAGGGTGGGTAGGTTGTAAATTCAAGGCAAGCGAAAACAGGGATGTATACTGCGTGTTAACAGGTTTTATTAACTTATTGAAATTTAATCACTTAATTTATTGGTGCTTTTTAGGCATTAATAAGTTGCTTATTTGTGCCTGTTTTATTGCGTATGAATGACGTAAATTAGCGTTATCTTAATCACACAAACAAACATATTATGAAACTTATTAAACCATTTTTAATTGCTATCGCACTTTTAAGCACATCGCTTTATGCACAAGCTCAGCAATCACCAGATATACTTTTAGAGTCTGTTGCAGACACCCTTTTTGCCGATATAGGTAAGGTGAACAGCAAAGGTAATGCCAGTAAAAGTGAAATGTCGGGAATTGTTGAAAAACGTTTAATGCCACACATTGATATTAAGTTTGTGTCTTTTAAATTATTAGGTAAACATATTAAAGGCATTGAGCGCCAACAAGCGGTTGATTTTATTGACGCGGTTGAGCATTACTTAACTGGTACGTATGCCGGTGCATTAATGAAATACACAGGCCAAAAAGTGGTGTTTGAGCACAATAATGCACAAAGCGACTCAGAATATGCCACGGTTAATACGCAAATTATAGAACCCAACGCCCCCACGATTGATCTAAGTTTTAAGTTACGCCTAGGCAAAGACAACCAATGGAAAGTGTACGACATTGTTGCTGAAGGTATTTCGCTTTTAAGTGCTAAGCAAAAAGAGATCATCCAGCGCATTTCAGATGTAGGCATTGACCAAGTAATTAGTGAGTTAAAGAACAAATAATTAATCTTTTTGTGTGAAAAAGATCAAGCCCAGCTCCAACCTAAAAAGCAGCCAAGTAATTAGTTACTTGGCTGCTTTTATATTTTTGATTATTCATCTACTTTGTTCTAGCGTGGCGATCTGGGTGTGCTAGAATATTGCCTCTTTGATTAAGCGTGGTGTCAGCTGAAAGCTGTTATAACCTGACCACTTACCTAAGCTACACTGGAGTTGTGTTGTTTTAATGGAAAATGTACTGATTTGGCCAAAGGAATATCCGTTACTTATTAAAGGCCTTGTAGAGCAAAACGGTGCCTTTATTTTAGATGCATTAGAAGCTTGGCCTGCTTGTCTTTCTACCAATGAAGACGATGGTGTGTGTACCACTGTTTTGCCCCCTATTTATTATTTGGCCTGGTTAACCCCGCTTGAGCCTTTTGAAGAGTGTTATTTCCAACATATTTGTGAATACGACGAAGATGCACAAGCGTATATTGGCGCAATGAAAACTCATTTTTACGATAATGAATATACCCCAGAAAGCTTAGTGCTTTTGTTGTGCCAACGTTTAGAAAAATACGCAAGTGTTGCTGCACAAAATGCCGTTGAAACACCGCTTTCATTATTAAGCTTATTTTTTAGCAAACGCTATTTTACACTGATTGAACATGCGTTAAATAATGGCAGTAAGCTCAGTGCTGTTGATGCGTTATCGCTTTGGAAAGAAGTTGATTTTAGAGATCGCTTAAGTCACTTTATACCAGAGTCAATTGCTGACCTAGCCGTGTTAAGTGAACTTGCAAGTGACAAAGTAGCAATGGGTAAAGACTATTTTACTTTATTAAAACAAGTGTCGCCTGATGTTGATTCTGTAGTTTTACTTGAGCAAGCATTACTAACACATTTGCGTAAAAAAACGGCTAAGCAAACAATGGCTATGCGTTTTATTGAGCAAGGAGCAACAGGCACATTAGCTGATGAAAACGGTAAAACTGCATTTATGTGGGCGGCAGAGCGTGGTTTTGTAAACGTGGTGCAAACCTTATTACCTCAGCAAGATAAAAAAGCGTCAGATAGCTTGGGTAACACTGCATTGCATTATGCTGTGCTCTCTAAAAATGAATCGTTAATGGTGATGCTAATTAAAGCCGGGTTTGATTTTAGAGCGCGTAATAACGAGGGCTTAAGTTGTTATAGGTTGGCTGTGAGTATCAAAGCGCAAAATTTAGTTAAATGCCTAGAGCGTGACTTTGGTATTAAAGAGTTATCGCCAGATGGGCAGTTTGATCGCATTAAAAAAGTACATGTGTTACATGCTATTGTGACGTTATTATTACCTTTGCAGTTATTTTTCTTTTTTGATGAAGCGCTGACCATAAAAAGTGAACTTACGCTTGGTTTAACTATGGTAACGGTGATTTGTTTTTTCTTTGCTATGAGCTTAAAGCGCTGCGCTTTGTATCCACATATAAAACACCCTTGGGGTTTATTTGTATTGAGGGGCTTTTCACTTTTGAGTTTATTAGCTCAGCTTGGTTTAGCGGGTATCGTGACCTTGGCCGCACTGAGTGAATTGGTGTAAGTAGTTTATACGCAATTAAGTAATGGTTGAAAGCGCGTTTACTAGAGAGTAAACGCGCTTTTTTATTTTATTTATTAAATTCGTTTGCGGCTTTTTCGTCGGCTAAATCTTCTTTCAATTTGCGAATTTTTAAGCCTAACTCTTGCCCGCGGTGTCTTGCATAATAAGTACATCCAATAAACATGAATGATGCAAATAATAACTCTAGCAACACCCAAATTAGCTCATTAGGTGAAACCCAAAGCATGGTTAAGCCATGAATAAAATAAAGCATAACAACAAAGTTTGCCCAAGCGTAGGTATATGTACTGTCTTTAATAATCCCTCTAAGTGGAAGTAATAGAGGAATTATAGGTACAAATAGCGACATAATATCGAGCGGGCCTTCTTGAGGCGGTACAAAATACATCCACAATGGCATTAAAATAAGTAGGCCAACATAACCAATTAAAGCAGTACGCTGAAACTTTACGGTTATTGGCTTTTTTGCAGGATGGGGCACTGTGTTCATTGAAGTTTACTCGCAATTTTTGTCAGGCGAATGCCAACGCTTTGGCATATTTTAATTTCGTCTTTACTTAACTGAGCACTATTGTTACTACCAGCAACATGCGTAGCACCATACGGAGTACCGCCAGTTTGTGTGCCTAATAATTCAGGCACATCGTAAGGTACACCAAGTAACATCATTCCGTGGTGAAGTAAGGGTAATGATAAATTAAGCAGTGTGGCCTCATTACCCCCGTGCATACTGCTTGACGATGAAAACACACACGCAGGCTTATCAATTAGTTGACCCTTTAGCCATAGCTCGCTGGTGGTTTCCCAAAATGCTTTTGCCTGAGACGCCATCATACCAAATCGGGTAGGTGTACCAAAAGCCAAGCCATCACACTGTATAAGGTCATCTTTGGTAATAACAATGTCGTGTGGGTTTTTAGCTACAAACGTTCTCAGTAGGGCTGTTGCGCCTTGTTGCTCTATTGATTCAGCTATTTCATGGGCCATTGCTTCAACTGAGCCATGGCTCGAGTGGTAAAGTACCACTATGTTTGTGCTCATTATAAAACGCTTAATACGTTTTCTGGTGGGCGGCCAATAGCGGCTTTACCATTGTGCTCAACAATAGGGCGTTCAATTAATTTTGGATGCTCAACCATTGCGTTTATAAGCGTGGTTTCGTTTGTTTCGTCTTTAAGGTTGAGTGTTTTGTACTCGGTTTCTTTTGTGCGCATTAAGTCACGAGCAGAGCTAAAACCAAGTTGATCTATCAGTGTGCTTATTTGATCATGAGTTAAAGGCGTTTTTAAGTATTCAACAACGGTGGGCTCTATTGACTTGCTTTGTAAAAGGGCAAGTGTTTCACGCGACTTTGAACAACGCGAATTATGATAAATAGTAACAGACATAAAAGTTTCCATAGTGTGAATTGCCTCTATTTTAGGGCAACAGCTTGCAGACTTAAAGCCTTGCAAGCTCTTTTTGTAAACGGCGGTACTGGGTAAGTAATGCCTTTAATCGCTGCTGTTTTATTAGCTCTGTTGATTCTACGAAGTTAAGCGCTTTTTGGATTTCATCAGCGGCTTTCATGTAGGCACCGTATTGCGATAGCACGTCAGCGTTTGCTTCGTGGTAGGCTGCCAATTTATCTTGTTTTTTGTAGGCGTCAGCAAGTAGCTCCTTACCTAAGCTGTGCTCTGGTTTTTCTAATAAAAAACCTTTAAGCACGTTTTCGGCAAGTTCGTATTGCTTAGCCTCTAGTGCTGCATTTGCATAGTTGAGCGTAATTACTTGATTGTTAGGACGGTAATTATGTAGTTCAGCTAAAAATGAAACGGCTTCGTCTGCTTTTTTTTGCGCGATGAGTAAATCAGTTTGCGTATCAATATAAAATAAATTTTTAGGGTCGTTTTTTAATAGCTTACTTAAAATAGAGTCTGCTTCGTCAAGTTTTTCTTGGTCAAGTAAGCTTAACGCTAAACCATAATTAAGGGCTGTATTACTGTAGCTGTTCTCACGAAGTAATTTTCTAAATAAGGCTTCAGCGTTTTCTGGTTTGTTGTCGTAACGCGCGAGTACTCGGCTTTTAGCAAGGTTAAATTCAAGGCTTGCAGGTAGGTGGCGCATTGGATACTGCTCAGCACGAAGGCGCACGTCAGACACTCGGCTTTCTGGTAGGGGGTGAGTGAGTAAGAATGCAGGTGGCTTATACTTATAACGAATTTGTGCAGCCAGCTTAGTTAAGAAGTCGCTAGATGCACGTGCATCAAATCCTGCATTGTTAAGTGTTTGCATGCCAATTCGATCAGCTTCTTGTTCAGCAGAACGGCTGTGCGTTAATTGGCTAAAAGCAGATTGTGTTTGGCTTGCTGAAATAATGGCAATACCAGCGTCTGGGGCAACAATAGTCGCTAAAATGCCGGCTATCATCCCCGCTATGGTCATTGCACTGTTATCTTGCTGTTGCTGGATCCTACGTGCTAAATGGCGCTGAGTAACGTGGGCGATTTCGTGACCAAGTACAGATGCAAACTGACTTTCGCTGTCGGCTTGTGCAATTAGACCAGTGTGAACACCTACATGTCCGCCGTAAAAGGCAAATGCGTTAATATCTGAGTTATTGATCCAAAAAAATGAAAACGGAAAACGAACATCGTTTGCGTTTGCAACGAGCTTTCTACCAATGGTGGTTAGGTATTCATCTAATGCGGGGTCGTTAATAATTGGAGAACCGCCGCGAATTTGCATCATCATTACTTCCCCAATCGCTTGTTCTTTTTCGAGGGGGAGTACTTGTAATGCAGAAGTTCCTAAATCAGGAAGATTAAAATTAGTTTGCGCCTTTAATGGCTCACTTACTAAAAGGCTAAATGTAAGGACGGCACTGCATAAAGAGATAAAGGCTGATTTTAGCTGCATCTTATTCCTTGTTTATTGGCTCGCCAATGGCAATTTTGGCTATGTCTATTTCGTCACTGCTTGCACGGCTGTCTTTTTCGCACAATTGGTAGAGTTCTTTTATTGAGACTCCATCAACCTTTATTACGTTCAACTCTCGCTGTAAAAAAGTAATAATTTTATGAACAACTTTGTGTGAGTGCAAAATAAGGGCTTTATCGGCTTTATCACCGCGATCAAAGTAAAAACCAATAAACTTATGTAATTGATTTAACCTTAATAGTACTTTCATTGAATGCGGATCCCACACTCTAAATTCCATAAAGCGGTTATCTTTTATGTATTGGTCAACAACAATATCTTTTGCATAAGGCAGTGCCCACAGTTCAAAGCCTCGGTCTGTAAATACCTGATGTAACGCAATTCGCGGTTTATGCTGGGTGTGGATCTCACCTAAGTCGTCCTCAAAGCCGTCGAGTATGTCTAGATTCCAGTTACGTCTGTCTATAAGTTGTTTTACGGCGTTATCAAATCCATGCTCTAAAACACCTTCAGACTCGCTAACCGAAGAGGCAACTAAATGATAAAAAGGAGGAAGCTCCCCCCAATTTATTTGTTTTTTAAACCAATTAATCTCTTTGAGTGTTGGATTACTTGGTAGATGCGCTTTATTATGCGTGCGAGACATTAACCTGTCCTTACTGCTAACTATGTATTACAGAATAAACCATTGCAGGCGTTGTTTTAAGAAAAAGTTACATTTGTTGATGTTTTTGACTATTAACACACAGCAATGCGACTTATTATTCATTTTAATAAATCGGTAAAGCGAGTATGTTACACCAAGATTTACGAAGTTATAGATGTCCTCAACAGTTTGTTCAGTTTAAATTAGGGCTACGTGAAGCATTATCTGCACAGCAAACCATCACTTTTAGTGTAAATAGTGATGAGAGCATGGATGATATTGAGCGATATTTAAAAAAATATGCTTACAGTTACAACTTAGATAAACAACAAGGTTTATTATTAGTGGAGCCATTACGTGTTTGAATATATAAAAACATGGTACGAAAGAAAATTTTCTGATCCTCATTCGGTCACCTTATTATTTTTACTACTCGTTTCTGTTGCCTTACTTTACTTTTTTGGCTCGTTAATTGTGCCGGTTTTAGTAGCATTAGTTATTGCTTATTTGCTTGATTGGCCAGTTGTTCACTTAGAGCGTCTTGGTTTACGCCGTTTTACTGCTACGGTGATCGTAATGCTTATATTTACAGGTATTATGCTCACTTTAATTTTAGTAATTGGTCCTGTTCTTTGGAAACAAACCAGCAATTTAGTGCAAGAAACCCCTCATATGTTAGAGCAAGGCAAGTCATATTTGATTGCCTTACCAGAGCAATACCCAAGTTTAATTAATGCCGACCAAGTACAAGGGATTGTTGCTACAGTTGAGGCTAAAGTTATTGAGTTTGGCCAAGTGGTTTTATCGTTTTCGTTAACGTCATTAAAAGATGTTGTAGCGTGGCTAATTTACCTAGTGCTTGTGCCGTTGCTGGTGTTTTTTATGCTTAAAGACAAGCTGGAATTAACGGGCAGTGTGGCTAAATTAATTCCGCAACAGCGTCGTTTAATATTGCAAGTATGGAACGAAATGAACCAGCAAATTATGAATTACATTCGCGGTAAAGTGTTTGAAATTTTAATTGTAGGCGGTGTTTCGTTCATTGCGTTTACTTTTTTAGACTTACGCTACGCGGCCTTGTTAGGCGTTTTGGTTGGGTTTTCTGTGTTAATTCCGTTCGTTGGTGCTGCGCTTGTGACTATTCCGGTTGCTGCCGTGGCGTTATTCCAGTTTGGATTAGAGACCCAATTTTGGACGGTTTTAGTTATTTATGGAATTATTCAGGCACTTGATGGAAATGTGTTAGTCCCTTTATTGTTTTCAGAAGCCGTTGACTTGAACCCGGTATTTATCATTGTGGCTGTGCTATTTTTTGGTGGCTTGTGGGGCTTTTGGGGCGTATTTTTTGCTATTCCTTTGGCCTCGTTGGTTAAAGCATTGATTACAGCGTGGTCTTCAACGCAAGAAGAGCTAAATAATAAACTGACAGAAGGTTAGTTCAAAAAGGCATAGAAAACGCACCGTCAGTACTAATTGATTATTACTCAATACGTCTAAAGTTATGTAATATTGGTAATAAGATATATCTTTTAGTAATAAGGTGCGTTTTTAGATGTCTGACTCTTTATTAAACTCCGAGCAAGTTTACCTTGATGCAAACGCAACAACGCCTGTGTTGCCATGCATAGCCGATGTGGTTTCTCATACAATGCAAATTTGTTTTGGTAACCCTTCAAGCCCTCATATTACGGGTATTCAGGCCAAGCATTTATTAGAACAAACCCGTGAAAACGCACGTACTGTGATTGGGGCAATAGAGGGAGATATTTTATTTACCTCTGGCGCGACCGAAGGCATTCAAACCGCTGTTGTATCTACGCTTATTAACGCTAAAAATCATAATATTGCTAAACCCGTATTACTTTACGGTGCCACTGAACACAAAGCGGTTCCTAACACATTAAAGCATTGGAATAGTGTATTGGGCATTCATGCTCAAGTTTTGGCTATTCCGGTGGATAATAATGGCATTTTAGACTTAGCGTTTATCGCTGAACATATACCTAATGCGTTAATGATATGCACCATGGCGGTTAATAACGAAACGGGAGTTTATCAAGATTTAGATGCCATTGAACAAACTATTCGTTCTGGTAATACGAAAGTGTCTTGGATGGTAGATTGTGTGCAAGCGCTTGGGAAAAAACAACTCGACCTGAGCGCCACCACAATAGATTACGCGCCTTTTTCAGGCCATAAACTTTATGCCCCCAAAGGTATTGGTTTTTTATATATTCGTGCTGGCAGTGCCTATACCCCGTTTATAGCGGGTGGAGGGCAAGAAAGCGGAATGCGCTCTGGCACCGAAAACTTACCTGGTATTGCCGGTTTAAATAAATTGTTTAGTTTATTGCTAGATAAGTCAGACACCACATTTAAATCAATCGATGTGCTTAGTAATTACCGAGCTCAAATAAAAAACGCTATTGAAGAAACATTTGATGAAGTAACGTTTAATCATAGCTTTGAACACTCGGTACCAACAACATTAAACTTTGCTGTAAATGAGTTAACAAGCAAAGAAGTGATTGATTTATTTGATGCCGCTGGTATTCGTGTCAGTGGAGGCTCTGCATGCAGCACGGGCTCTTCAACGAGTTTTGTGCTTGATGCGATGGGAGTTAACCAATGGCAAAGTGAAAATGCAATTAGGTTATCGTTTGGTCCCGCTGCCACTGCCGCTGAAATAGCAAATGCGTGTGCATCTATACGTGCATTAAAAGCCATTTTACAGGCTAATTGTTTAATAGTATCTGATAGTACAACACCTCAACAAGATGTGTGCGCGCTCGGTTTAACGCAGTTTAGGCACCAAGGAGCGTGTTGTTGGTTATATGTAAATGCTAATAAACAAGCAGTTATTATAGATCCTATTGTAGAGCTCATACCGCGTATAGAAAAAATAGCCAATACACAAAACCTGACTATTAAAGGAGTACTTAATACGCATGTTCACCAAGAGCGAAGTTGTGCCGTTACTTTATTACGCAGTGTATTAGCAAGTCGATGCGACGAAATTGCAGTAGATAAACTAGGTTGGCCGAAAAATGCAGCGCATATTGACCTAAATAACGAACGACTAGAAAAAATAGCCACACCCGGGCACAGTGAAGATAGCGTAAGTTATGTTTTAAAAAGTAAAGATAACCACATTAATTATTGCTTTTGTGGTGATCTAATATTACCCGGTGGCTTGGGTAACACTTCTTTAGCTGGTGGTAATGCCAAGGCTATGGCTTATTCTATTTTAGCGCTTGCTGAGCAATTAGATGAAACGAGTGTGATATGTTCAGGGCACGATTATTTGCAATGCTTTGCAATGAACTGGGCCGCAGAGCAGCAACAAACACCTTTATTAAACCGATTAATAAATCGCCGAATTAGTATTGATGAATTTGTAATTAAAAAACAGCTTGATGATGAGGTAAAAGAAAAATCAAGGTTACAATTATGTGGTTATGTTACTGCGTTGCCCGAGTTAAATATTCAGCAATTAAATTTTGATAGTGCAAAAGCCATGCTCAGTAATAATGACACTTATTTGATTGATACCAGAGAGCCTTACGAACATGGTGCAAATAATGTATCGCAACTTTTTCACATTAGTGAAACAAAAACACTTAACATACCGCTTAGTCGTATGGCTAACGCGTTGATGGAAGGTCAGCTAAATAAACGCGGTAAATACATATTGTTGTGTCGTAGCGGTAACCGCTCAAGGCTTGCTGCTGCTAACCTAACGCAGCTAGGGTATCGAACAGTGTATAATTTAGAAGGTGGTTTGGCATTGAGCCTTTAAAATACAATACTTATAAGGTTTGCATAAAATCGGCTCCAGTAGCCGATTTTTTATTTATTCACATAAATGTCATAATTATTAAAAAAGTACTGAACGTTTAGTAAAATTCACGAATACACTAACTTAACCGATTAAGCTTTGTGGGTGCCTTTGAAATTGCGGGGAAAATAATTTGCAAAATATTTATGATACCGGTGTCAAAAGGTAAAAATTGCGTTATCATCTGCGTATAAAATAGTAAAAGCAGCGCTTTTTTTTCGTTTTTAACTATACTATTGGCGTTTTATTTTAGTGTGTTTAGAACGTGTTAAGCAGTTTTATAATATAAAAAGAATACATAAATCAACCGGTTAAATTTTTTAGAGGATATTTAAATGTCGAACCGAACGCAATTAGCAAGTTGGCAAGCCCTTGAACAAAGTGCTGCTAAGATGAAACAAACACATCTTAAAACGTTATTTGCACAGGACGGTGACCGCTTTTCTCAGTTTTCAACTCAGATCCCCGGTGTATTATTCGACTACTCTAAACAATTAATTGATAACGATGTTTTTGCTAATTTAGTGTCACTTGCTAAAGAGTGCGAAATTGCTTCTTGGCGAGACAAGATGTTCAGCGGCGAGAGAATTAACATCACCGAAGAGCGCTCTGTTTTGCATACTGCATTGCGTAACCGTGCGCATACTCCATTAATTGTTGATGGAGAAAATATAACGCAAGCGGTTGATAACGAGCTTGCTAAAATTAAAGTATTTGTAGAAAAAGTACGAAGCGGCCAGTGGCTTGGTTATACGGGCAAAGCGGTAAAAGACGTTGTTAGTATTGGGGTAGGCGGGTCGAACCTAGGTCCTCAAATGGCAACTGAAGCATTAAAAGCATTAGCTGATGACACTTTAAAGGTGCACTACGTATCAAATGCCGATGGTGTACAAATTGCTTCGGTACTTAAAAATATTGATCCCGAAACAACATTATTTGTCATTTCGTCAAAAACATTTACTACATCAGAAACTATGACGAACGCTAAAACAGCGGTGGATTGGTTTTTAGAAACAACAAAAGATGAAAGTACAATTGCGAAACATTTTGTTGCGGTAAGTACAAATTTAGAAAAAACAGCTGCTTTTGGTATTGCCAATGAAAACGTATTCACCATGTGGGATTGGGTTGGTGGTCGCTTTTCATTATGGAGTGCGATAGGTTTACCCATTGCGTTGTACCTAGGCTATGATGCATTTGAAGAAATATTAGCCGGTGCTTTTGAAGTTGACGAACACTTTAAAAATGCGCCGCTTGAGCAGAATGTTCCTTTGATAATGGCTCTGTTAAGTGTTTGGAATAGCAGCTTTTTAGGGTACACGTCGCAAGCTATTTTACCTTACGACCAATCTCTTCACATGTTACCTGCGTATTTACAACAAGGTGAGATGGAAAGTAACGGTAAGCATGTTAACTTTGCAGGCGAAACAGTACCGTATACCACGGTTCCAATAATTTGGGGTATGACTGGCATTAACGGTCAGCACGCGTTTTATCAATGCCTGCACCAAGGCAACGTGATTGTGCCAGCAGATTTTATCGCATCTGTAAAACCACAAATACATGTTGATAAGCATCATGATATTTTATTATCAAACTTTTTTGCTCAAACGGAAGCAATGATGAGCGGTGTTGATGCAGAGCAAGTTACAGCCGATTTAACTGCTAAAGGTAAATCGCAGGCGCAAATTGATGAATTACTAAATCACAAAATTCATCAAGGAAACCGCCCAACAACATCAATGCTGCTAGATACAGTAGATGCTAAAACAGTAGGACGTTTAATTGCGTTATATGAACACAAGATTTTTTGCCAAGGCATAATATTAGATATTTGTTCATTTGATCAGTGGGGTGTTGAACTTGGTAAAGGTTTGGCATCTAAGATTGAAAGTGAGCTGATCGATGATAGTTTAAATCACGATCACGATAGCTCCACAAGTGGATTAATGGCGTACTACAAGCAACATCGTACGCAGTAAAAATTTAGCCTACGTAATAGTAGGTAAACCGAGTACCTTTGAACGGGTAGCGCTGGAGTGCTTAGGGTCTGTATTTTTGTGAGAGGAGATACAGAATCCTAAGGCTCATTTAATAAAGCGTAGATGATAAAAAACGATAATACATCATCAATTAAGAACAATTCAGCAGGCTTTTTTTACACATTATAAAAGCTATCATAATCCAAGTAATAAACAGGCATACCCACGAGCTTATTTTAGGGCGGGGTATCACAACGTAGAGAGTAACTATGCTTAATCCTTTTGATATCATAATTTTTGGGGGCGGTGGTGATCTTGCGTTACGCAAATTACTACCTGCAATGTATCGAGCATATCAAGAAGGGAATTTACCTGAAGGCTCACGCATCCTGCCAACAGTTCGTGGAGAAAGCAAACGCGCTGAATACATAGAAACAGCGCATAAAGCACTCCAAGAGTTTTTAAGTAAAGGTGAATTTAACGCCAAAGATTGGAAAGCATTTTCAAATTATTTAGTGCCAGTGGTGAGTAATGTTACTGAAGCTGACGATAACTGGGATGTGCTTAAAGGTATTTTAGATGAGCACGATAGCACTAAATCTCGTGTGTTTTACTTATCTCTACCACCAGCCGTTTATGGCAAATGCTGTGAAATCCTCTCTATTAAAGATTTAATTACGCCAACATCGCGTGTAGTTGTAGAAAAACCAATTGGGTACTGCGGGGAATCTGCAGAAGCAATAAACGCTAAAATTGCTGAGTTTTTTGAAGAAGACCAAATCTTCCGTATAGACCACTATTTAGGTAAAGAAACAGTACAGAACTTAATGGCACTGCGTTTTTCAAACTCATTATTTGAAAATATGTGGGATGCAAAGTCGATTGATAATATCCAAATTAGTCTTTCAGAAACAGTAGGTCTTGAGAGCAGAGCAGGGTTTTACGACAAAGCTGGCGCACTTCGTGACATGGTTCAAAATCACTTGCTACAGCTTTTATGCCTTGTTGCAATGGAAGCACCTAATAAGCTTAACGCTAATAGCATTCGTAATGAAAAACTAAAGGTGCTTGAAGCACTTCGACCACTTATTGACTCTGACGTTGACAGTAATATTGTGCGTGGCCAATATGTACCAGGGGATTTAAACGGTAAAATTGTCCCTGGTTACTTGGAAGAGTTAAACGAGGGCGCTAGTAAAACAGAGACCTTTGTTGCTATACGTGCACACATAGATAATTGGCGTTGGGCTGGCGTACCATTTTACCTTCGTACAGGTAAACGTATGGCAAAACGCTGTGCTGAAATTGTGGTTGAGTACAAAAAAGTATCGCACAATATTTATGAAGAAAATGTTGGCAACATAGAACCAAACCGCTTAGTTATTCGCCTTCAGCCAGAAGAAACGATTCAGCTAACGCTTATGTCAAAGCGCTTAGATAACCTTGAAATGCAATTAGAGCCGGTAACTATGAACATTGAGTTATCACAAGCTTATAGCAATGGTTTTCATTCTGATGCATACAAACGTTTAATGCTTGATGCGGCTGCGAATAACCCATCGTTGTTTATTCATCGTGATGAAGTTCGCCAAGCATGGAAATGGATTGATCCGATTGTTGAGCGTTGGCAAGAAAAAGGCAAGCCTGCACTTTATCGTGCTGGTACGTGGGGGCCAGATGATGCCGATGAGTTATTAGCAGAGAACAACCACCTGTGGTTTAACACAGGTGATAAGGCATAATTATGGCTACATTAGTTGAAAAATTTTTTGATGATAAAGATGCATTAACAAAAGAGTTATCGGCAACTTTAGAGCAATCATTATTAGATGGCATTAAAGACGATGGTCGCGCTGTACTGATGGTATCGGGTGGTTCATCACCGGCTGCAGCATATAAGCATTTATCAACCCTTGATTTAGATTGGCATAACGTTGATGTAGCCATGGTTGATGAACGCTGGGTTGAGCCAAATCACGAAAAAAGTAATGAAGCATTTATTAAAAGTACGTTGTTGCAAAACTTTGGTAATGCAGCCAACTTTATAACAATGAAAAACCACGCCTCTACTGCACAACAAGGTGCTGAAAAGTGTGAAGCCGCATACAGTGCGCTGAAAACGCCTTATGATGTAACTATTTTAGGTATGGGGCCAGATGGTCACACTGCGTCTTTATTCCCACATGCAGATGGGTTAGAGCATGGTTTAACAACCACTCAAACGGTTTGTGCGATTAACGCAATTCAAAGTGACGTAACGGGTAGTATTACCGAGCGAATGACGCTTACTCTAAATGCAATAGCCAACTCTAAAGAAGTTAAACTACTTATCAGCGGCGATGAAAAGCTTGCTGTGTACAAGCAGGCTAAAGCCGGTGGTGATGTTAACGATATGCCACTGCGTGCAGTACTTAATCATCCGAGCATCAATATCGAAGTTTATTGGGCTCCATAATTTAAGTAAATTTGTATCGCTTACCCCATTTTATAAAGGCAGCTAAATTAGCTGCCTTTTTCTTTGCCTAAATATTCATCACAATGAGCGTGGTTGTAGACAGAAGTCTGTTAACGTTTGTAAATAAGCCACCTCCCTTTGTATGCTAAATAACCGTGTAACGCTTTATTTTTAAGCATGTTTTAAAATTATTACTTGTATGTTTTTTGACAACATGCAGATTTATTTAAATTTTATTTTTAGATGGCTTGTGTCATAAAACTTTCCCTTCCTTTTTTACCTCAAAAGCATTAGCCTTAAGGCATTAACAATGAAACTTATAAATTTAAAAAAACGGAGCAGTAACATGGCGGAGCAACAAGTACAGCCTTTACACAACGAAAAACATGCCAACATTAAAATTCAAAACGGCATCAATGTAGATTTCATGAAAACTCAACATTTAGTGCCTGTAGTTGCACATGAGTTTGCACGCGTAGCAAATGAGTTTCCTATGTCGTTTGTTAAAAATAACGAAGCAGGTACTTTCCAAGCAGTAGCAATGTTTGGTTTAGAGCCAGGCGAGAACTTATTTGTTGAAGGCGATAAGTGGACAGCTTCTTTTGCACCAATGGCCTCTACACGTTACCCACTTGGTTTAGTTAAACACCCAGATCAAGACCAATTTGGTATTGTTATTGATGAAGCAAGCCCGCTTGTAAGTGAAACAGATGGCAATGCATTATTTGAAAACGGCGAAGAAACAGATTACTTAAAGCGTCGTAAAGAGTCGCTAGTGTCTTTCATTGAGTTTTCTCAGGTAACCGATGCATTCACTAAATTTCTTGCTGATAAAGAGCTACTAATTGCTCAAACGTTAACAGTAGACATTAAAGGCGAGAAAAAAGACATCAACGGTATCTACCTTATCGACGAGAAAAAACTAAATGAGCTAAGCGATGAAGACTTCTTAGAACTTCGTAAGCGCGGTTATTTAGCACCAATTTATTCTTTCTTAACGTCTACTCACCAAGTAGCACGTTTAGCGCGTTTAAAAGCTAAACAAGCTTAATTTTAAACACGTTAATAATAAAAAGCGCCTTAAGGCGCTTTTTTTATGTCTTTAAACTTACTTTAGTTGAAATTTGCTTTTTAACCGTTCACATTAGTTTTATTACTTTGATGAGAAAGGACAGTCATGAAAAAAATAATCTTATTATCTATTTTAGCCAGTGCATGTATAGGGTTTACTCACAGTGCATTAAGTAAAGAATCTCCGCTTGCCATTGCAATTCATGGTGGCGCAGGAACAATTGATAAAGCAAAGTTTACCCCCGAACAAGAAAAAGCTTATCGTGCTAAATTATCCGAGGCCGTTGAGGCAGGTTACAGCATACTAGAAAAAGGCGGGGAAAGCTTAGATGCGGTTACTGCTGCAATTACAGTATTAGAGCAGTCTGAGTTTTTTAATGCCGGACGCGGCGCAGTATATACATACGATGGTGGGCACGAGCTCGACGCGTCAATTATGGACGGACGTAACCGTCAAGCAGGGGCTGTTGCAGGTGTAAAACATGTAGAAAGCCCAATTGAGCTTGCCCGTTTAGTTATGGATAACTCAGTGCACGTTATGCTCAGTGGTCAAGGTGCTGAGGAGTTTGCAAAAGAGCAAGGTATTGAACTTATCGAAAATAATTTATTTGATACCAAACACCGTTATGATGCACTGCTTAAAGCAAAAGAAAAGCTTGATACAGCCAAAGCAACAAGTAGATCATATCAAGCCGCGCACAATGCGCTCCCTAATAACTTTAAAATGGGCACCGTTGGCGCTGTTGCCCTTGATAAAAATGGTAACTTAGCTGCTGGTACATCAACCGGTGGAATGACTGCAAAGCGTTATGGTCGTGTTGGAGATGCACCCGTTATAGGTGCAGGTACGTTTGCTGAAAATGAATCATGCGCGGTATCGGCGACCGGCCACGGTGAATATTTTATTCGCTACAACGTGGCAAGTGATATTTGCGCTCGTGTTAAATACCAAGGCAGTACAATCGCGCAAGCCGGTGATGAAGTAATAAACAAAGTATTAAAGCCAATAGGTGGCACAGGCGGTGTGATTATTATCGACACGCAAGGCAACATTAGCTTACCGTTTAATACGTCGGGGATGTATCGCGCAAGTAAATCGAATACGCAAGCAACTTATGTTGGCATTTTTAAAGGCGAATAGAAATATGGCCTTGTACATGTGATTAAATGTCAAACAACTGAGCGTTTAATGATTTGTAGGATTAACCCCAGCCGTTAATTTTGATACAATTACGGCTCTTTAACATATTTTATAAGGTATGCGGGTGGTTAACCTAGGTCAGTTGTTTGGCGAGCTAAAAACGTGCTTAAAAAAAGATCAATTCATCTTCAAAAAACGCCTTCACGGCGTTAAAAAAATCGTCGACGAGACTAAACAAGCCAATGCGCTTGAAAAAATTGCCGCAGATATAACCCGCAGCCAACAATCAAAAGAAAAACGCTTAGCAAATTTGCCACAGGTAACATACCCAGAACAGCTGCCTGTAAGCCAAAAAAAACAAGCCATTAAAGACGCGATAGCAAATAATCAAGTTGTTATTATTGCTGGTGAAACAGGCTCGGGAAAAACGACGCAAATACCTAAAATGTGTTTAGAGCTTGGCCGCGGCGTCGATGGTTTTATTGGCCACACGCAACCGCGTAGGTTAGCCGCTCGCACCGTTGCAAACCGTATTGCCGATGAGATGAAGTGTGAACTAGGTCAACAAGTGGGTTTTAAAATCCGTTTTAGCGATCAGGTTTCTAACAATACATACATTAAACTGATGACTGACGGTATTTTACTTGCCGAAATTCAGCAAGATCGTTTTTTAAATCAATACGACACTATCATTATTGATGAGGCCCACGAGCGTAGTTTAAACATTGACTTTATTTTAGGATACTTAAAAAACTTGCTGCCAAAGCGTCCTGATTTAAAAATTATTATTACTTCAGCAACCATTGACCCAGAGCGTTTTTCTAAGCATTTTAACGATGCGCCAATTATTGAGGTATCGGGTCGTACTTTCCCCGTTGATGTTCGCTACAACCCAATTAGCGATATTAAAAAAGACGATATGGAAGCCGAAGGCGACCAGTTACAAGGTATTTTTGATGCAGTTGATGAGCTATGTGCAGAAGGCCCCGGCGACATACTCATATTTTTAAACGGTGAACGTGAAATTCGCGACACTGCGGATGCGTTGAGCAAACGTAATCTTAAGCACACCGATGTATTACCGCTGTACTCGCGTTTATCAAATACAGAGCAAAACAGAATATTTGCGCCGCACTCTCGCCGTCACATTATTTTATCGACTAACGTGGCTGAAACGTCACTGACCGTGCCTGGCATTCGCTATGTTATAGACCCAGGGACTGCGCGCATTAGCCGCTATAGTTACCGCACAAAAGTACAGCGTTTACCCATAGAGCCTATTTCACAAGCAAGTGCTAATCAGCGGATGGGCCGCTGTGGACGTGTTGAAGCGGGTATTTGTATCCGTTTATATTCAGAGGATGATTTCTTATCTCGCCCTGAATTTACCGACCCTGAAATACTGCGTACAAACTTAGCCTCTGTTATTTTACAAATGCTTGCTTTGGGCTTGGGCGACATGGCGCAATTTCCATTTGTTCAAGCGCCAGACAGTAGAAATATCAGCGATGGCTTAACTCTGCTTGAGGAGTTACAAGCAGTAAAGTCGGCTAAGCGTGATAATAAAACCGCGTTAACGCAATCGGGTAGAGAGTTAAGCCGATTACCCGTTGATCCGCGTTTAGCTAAAATGGTTTTAACAGCGCATAAGCTAGGTGCACTGCGTGAAGTTATTATTATTGTGGCTGCTTTATCCATTCAGGACCCACGTGAACGCCCTCAAGAAAAACGCGCGGCAGCGAATGAAAAACACGGTCGCTTTGATGATCCAGATTCAGACTTTATTGCCTTTTTAAATTTATGGAATTACTTAGAAGAGCAACAAAGTGAGCTGACAAATAGTCAGTTTAGAAAGTTATGCCAAAAAGATTTTTTAGCTTATATGCGCCTGCGTGAATGGCAAGATATTGTTTATCAAATAAGTACTGTGTGTAACGAAATGGGTATGAAGGCAACAAGTGATGCTGCTGATGGCGAAGCAGTACATAAAGCCTTACTAAGCGGTATGCTTAGCCATATTGGTTTTAAAGACGAAAAACAAGCTTATAAAGGTGCGCGTAATAGTCAGTTTCATATTTTTCCGGGTTCGGGTTTATTTAAAAAAGCGCCTAAATGGATTATGTCAGCAGAGCTTGTTGAAACGAGTAAATTGTATGCGCGCACTAATGCAAAAATCGATATCAATTGGGTTGAACCCTTAGCTCAACACCTGGTAAAACGCAGCTATTCTGAGCCCCATTGGGAGAAAAAACCTGGAGCTGTTATTGCCTTTGAGCAACAAACTTTATACGGATTGTTAGTTGTTAATAAACGCCGCTGTGTTTATAGCAATATAGACCCTAAGGTTAGCCGAGAGCTGTTTGTGCGAACTGCACTTGTTGAACAAGAACTTGGTTTAAACGAGCGTTTTTTACAGTTTAATCGTGAGTTAATTGAAGATATACAAGTCCTTGAAAACAAGTCGCGCCGCCGTGATATTTTAGTTGATGAACAAACCTTATTTGAGTTTTACGATAAAAAAATACCAAAAGAAATTAATAATCGAGCCGCTTTTTTAAAGTGGTATAAAACCCAAAAACAACAAAACAAACACTATCTTCACATGACTCGGGATGAGTTAATGCGCCATGGCGCAAACAGTATTACAGAATTTGATTATCCAGATACGTGGCAGCAAGATAATTTAATATTACCGCTTACGTATCACTTTGACCCAGGTCAAGCGGTTGATGGTGTTGCTGTACAAATCCCTGTTGCATTATTAAATCAAGTGCAAGAAACCGGCTTTGATTGGCATATTCCTGCCTTCAGGCACGAATTAATAAGTGGTTTGATTAAATCACTGCCAAAGTCACTTCGTCGTAACTTTGTACCGGCTCCCAATTATGCAGATGCTGTACTTGCAGCGGTAGAGCCAATGCAAGGCACTTTACTTGACGCACTAACTACACGCTTATTGCGAATGACTGGTGTGCGCGTTGACCCTGAAGCGTGGGATTTAACATCACTTGCTCCTCATCTACGTTTACAATTTGAGGTGCGCGATGAGCACAATAAATTACTGGCTCGCGGTTTAGACCTTACGAAGCTCAAGGCAGAGCTTCAAGGAGAGGTAACCGAAACACTTTCAAAAGTAGCTGATGATGGTATTGAAAAAGCAGACTTAACACAATGGAACTTTGGTGAACTGCCTAAGTCTTACGTTAAAAAGCAAGGCCAGTATGAAATAAAAGCGTACCCAGCGCTGGTGGATAAAAAATCAAGTGCTGCGGTTGAGCTATTTGATAACGAAATAAAGGCACAGGCTGCTCACCAACAAGGTCTTCGCCGATTGGTACTATTAAACGTGCCTTCACCAATTAAATATTTACAACAGAATCTACCTAACAAGGCTAAGTTGGGATTGTACTTTAATCCATTTGGAAAAATAGCCGACTTAATTAACGATTGCATTGCTGCAGGCGTTGATAGTTTGTTACTTAAGTATGGCGACATTAGAACAAGCGCTGAGTTTGAAAACGTTAAAGAGGAGATACGTGGCGAGCTAGGTGATGCCGTAGTCGACATAGCAATACATGTTGAACAAGTTCTCAGTATTGCACATGCGCTGCATAAAAAAATGAAAGGGCGGGTTGATTTAACCATGATCACCGCTCATGGCGATATTAAATCGCAACTTGAGTCGTTAATTTTTAAAGGGTTTGTTAGTCAACATGGCGCGACTAAACTCACTGATTTAATTCGTTACTTAAAGGCGATTCAAAAGCGATTAGAAAAACTTCCGGTTGATCCTAATAGAGACAGGTTGTGTGTACTTGAGCTTGATAAAGTGGCCACTGAATATAAAAAGCTAACGAATAAAATACCCAAAGGTATGCCGATACCCAGCGACATAGAAGCGATATTTTGGATGCAACAAGAGTTTAGAGTCTCATTATTTGCACAAACGTTAGGAACGCCTTACCCTATTTCGTCTAAACGAATTTTAAATGCTATAAAAGAAATAGAATAATGCTTGCATTTATTAAGAAGGTTAGTACCTTAAAGGTAGGATTTATTTTTGTTTTGAGAAGGAAACGACATAAGCATGTCCTCGGTGATTGAACCAAAAACAAAACGGCTGCTAGTAGTCGATGACGAGTATTTCAATTATGAAATGCTTGAATCTGCACTAGAGTCTAAATTTGACGTTAGTTATGCTGACTCAGGTCAGAATTGTCTTGCGTCTGCAATTGCCAATCCTCCTGACATTATTTTACTTGATGTATGTATGCCAGGCCTTGATGGTTATGATACATGCAGAATGCTAAAACATACGCCAGAAACTAAAAGCATTCCTGTGGTTATGGTATCAGGCCTTGAGTCTGAGCTTGAGAAAAGAATGGGGTTTGACGCTGGATGTGATGCTTATGTAGTGAAACCATTCGCTATAAGCGCACTGTTAGAGCAAATAAACACAATAGTTTAGAGGGAATTATGTTCACAGAAGATAAACGAAACTATAGACGCATGCAGGTAAACGCTACTGCTATGCTTACAACTATTGAGCCAGTTGCAGGCTTAACATATACCGCTGAATGCGTAGACTTAAGTGCAACGGGTTTATCGCTGCATTTAGATGATTTGCTAGAACCTGATACACTTTTGTCTGTTGATATTGCATCAACTCATCCAAGTATTGCTCCGTTAAAAGCGACCGCTAAGGTAATACGTGCCAGCAAAGAAGATGATGGCACAATTACAGCAGGGCTTGAGATAATAGAGTTTAATTAACCAATTAAATGTTAATTAATAAACTTTACAAATAAGCCCTTTTAAGTAAAAGCCTTCAGGGTAGCTGCCCGCAATTGGGTGGTCAGCTGCCTGATTTAAACGTTCCATTATTAACAAGTCTTTTCCAGCATCCAGTGCTGCGTCTGCAACTACTTTTTGAAATAAATTTTGTTCCATTAAGCCCGAGCAAGAGAACGTTAATAGTGTGCCGCCCGGCTTTAATATTTGCATAGCGATCATATTGATATCCTTATAGCCTCTGCATGCACCTGTTAGCTGTGCCTTGTTATCGGCAAATTTAGGTGGGTCCATAACGATAGTATCGAATTGTTTACCTTCGTCTCTGTATTGGCGTAAAAGTTTAAATACATCTTGTTTAACAAAATCGACTTTATTTAGATCTAAATTATTATGCTCAACATTACGTTTTGCGGTATCGAGTGCCGGTTGTGATACGTCAACATTAGTAACATGCTTACAGCCACCGCGAAGCGCATAAAGTGAGAATGTACCTGTGTAGCTAAAGCAGTTAAGCACGGTTTTATCTTTTGAAAAACGCTCAAGTGCTGCACGGCTATCGCGTTGATCTAGATAAAACCCGGTTTTATGGCCTTCTAAAATATCTACCTCGAGCTTTAAACCATTTTCTTCAATAAGTACTGGTTGTGTTGGTTCAGAGCCCCAAAGCACACCTTTAATTGGCTCTAAACCTTCTTTTGTGCGTACGTCTACGTCTGAACGTTCATAAATACTGCTGCCAGGAAATATAGCCATCAGTGCGCCTACAATTTCACCTTTATGGCGCTCAGCTCCTGCGCTTAAAAGTTGGCATACGAGCACATTATCAAATTTATCGATTGTCACACCTGGTAAGTAATCAGACTCAGCGGCACATAATCGGTAACCGGTTAATCCACCTTCTTCGATTACTTGACTACGAGCTTCTAATGCACGGCGTAAGCGTCGTTCAAAAAAGTGTTGATCAATAGTTTCTTTTTCGTCAAAGCTCCACACACGAGCTCGAATTTGAGAGTGCGGGCTGTATGCTGCTGTTGCTAAATATTTACCTTCACTATCATGGATGGTGACTGTGTCGCCAAGCCCTGGTTTACCTTTGATCTTTTTAATGGCTTTTGAAAATAACCACGGATGTTTTCTTTTTAATGATTTATCGCGACCAGCTTGTAGGTAAACGGCAGATGACATAAGACTTCTCTGTTGTAGTAAATAAGCGCTGTATTTTAGTCAAGGCAAGGTCAACATACAATGAATGTTTTGCAAGTAAACTGCAAAGCACGGTAAAGTAAGGTTAATTCAATGTGTTAATAAATTTTTGGAAAATACCTTGGTTGAAACTACGTTAACTCCGTCATTACAATTACTTTCTGAGCAATGCCGTGACTTTATTAAATCGCTTATACATGCCGATGTAGCCCATGATATTACCCATATAGAGCGTGTGGTTAGAGTGGCGATACAGCTTTGCAACGCTGAAAAAGCGAATATGGCTGTTGTGCTACCCGCAGCATGGTTGCATGACTGTGTCGCTGTTGCTAAAAACCACCCTGACAGGGCCAAAGCGTCGACTATGGCAGCAGATAAAGCAATTGGGTTTTTACAAGGCTTAGGTTATGACGAAAGGTTGTTTGAAGATATTCATCATGCAATAGCTGCACATAGTTTTAGCGCCAATATTAAAATTAAAACGGTTGAGGCACAAATAGTACAAGACGCAGACAGAATGGATGCCTTAGGCGCTATTGGTATTAGCCGTTGCATGAAAGTAGGGGGCTCTATTAATCGCCTACTTTATAGCGCTGATGATCCATTTTGTACAACTAGAAAGCCAGACGATAATAAATTTACTCTAGATCATTTTTTTATAAAACTTTTAAATATTGCCAAGAGTATGAATACCCCCTCAGCGAAAGAGGAGGCGAATAAACGCACCCACTATATGCACGCATTTTTAGAGCAGTTAAGGTCTGAGGTAGGTGAATAGTATGAGTAACAAAACAATCCCTTTTTTGTCAGGAATTGACCATTGCCATATTAATGTAGATAACTTGCCCAGCGCAGTAGTGTGGTTTGAGCGAGTTCTTGGCTTTAAGGTTATAGAAGAACTTGCCTTTTGGGATGAAACCGGAAAAGGCCCATTAACGTTACAAGATAAAAATGCGACAACACGGTTAGCATTGTTTGAAGGTCAAGTTCGTAGCAAGGGTATCGCGTTTGCTGCAACTGGGGAGCAATTTATTGCGTGGCTTGCGCACTTTAAAGCAATGGATGTAAAAGCAGTATTGGCCGACCACGGTGTTACGTTTTCAATGTATTTTAAAGATGAAAGCGGTAATAGCCATGAAATAACATCTCATGATTATGAATATATAAAGGCGTTTTATCCAGATGTTGAACAAGGTTCGCACAGTGCTAAAAAGGTTTAACTTTCTTGATTCCTTTGTTTAATAGTGAGTATTTCGTCCAGTTTTTCAACTAATAAGTCAATAATAGCTGGGTCGAAGTGGCTACCTGCTTGCTCTTTCATATGTGAAATTGTCTTTTCTACACTCCACGCGTCTTTGTAAGGGCGCTTCGAAGTCAGTGCGTCAAATACATCTGCAACAGCAATAATTCTGCCTTCGATGGATATTTCATCACCTTTTAAACCATATGGGTAACCAGACCCATCCCACTTTTCGTGATGCTCAATTGCTAACTTGTGAGCAAGTTGTAATAGCGGGGAAGATGAGTTAGCTAAAATCTTTGCGCCAATTAAGGCATGCTCTTTCATGTGTTCAAACTCTGTGACAGATAATTTTCCGGGTTTTAATAAAATTGTATCAGGAATACCTATTTTTCCAACATCATGCATAGGCGCTGCTTGATGCAAGAGCTCTGCTTGATTTTCTGACATGCCAATTCCTAAGGCAAGAACTTTACTATACTGACTCATACGAACTATGTGTTCACCCGTATCGGTATCTTTATACTCAGCTGCACGCCCTAAACGTTGAACTAAATCTACATGTGCCTGCTTTAATTGCTCAGCTTGTACTAATGAAAGATGGGTTTTAACACGCGCTCTTACAATTGCAGGGCTTATTGGCTTGGTTATGTAATCAACAGCACCGAATTCAAACCCTTTATACTCGTCACTTTCGTCACCGAGCGCAGTGACAAAAATAACGGGAATATGCGCTGTTTTTGGATTACTTTTAATGTGCTCACATACTTCAAACCCATTCATGTCTGGCATCATAATGTCGAGTAAAATAAGCTTAGGTAACTCTTTTTCAAGTAAAGTTAAGGCCGCTGTTCCAGATTTTGCAAACGACAGTCGGTACTGATCGCCTAATATTTCACGCATCACTTTTAGGTTTGCCGGCTCATCATCAACAATTAATACTCTGGGACTTTGTGCAGAAAAAATCATTTATATACTCATATATCGTTTAGCTTTTTTAGTAATTCGTTTAACTTAACCTGTGCATTATCAAAATCAAATTCATCAAAGGCGTCGGTTATTGCTTGAATATTACTCACGAATGAACCATTTGAACAACTTTGAAGACCACTAAGTGCAGTGTCATTAAATTCAGCATTTCTTGCGGATTCGATGAGTGTTTCACACAATAATTTTAGTTCAGTGTTGGAAGTAACTGTTTGATTATTTTCAGGATTACTGAGTGGTTCAGTTTTTTTGACTGTTAACAACTTAGAAATAATAACCAACTCAGCTTTTATTGCTTTTAAAATATCATCAACGCTATTACCTTGCTTAATAGCTTGCTCTAAGTTGGATAAAAGCTTCATCAACGCAATTAGGCCCAAATTGCCAGAAATGCCTTTTAGTGTATGTATTAAACTATAGCTACTTTGAGAGTTTAGCTGAGGCTCATTTAACAAAAGTTCAAATCGATTATCACTATCGTTTGTAAATTTAGTAATTTCAGTTAGTTGTTTAGATTTAGAGCCCCATAAGGCTAACCCTTTTTTAAAGTCGATATGTTTAGCATTAGGGTCAGTTTGCGCAATTTCTATTTCTTTAGAAACGCCTAAACCCAGTACTTGCGCGATTTCTTGGTTTAGCTGATTAATATCAATCGGCTTATTTGCAAACCCATTCATCCCCGCTTTTTTGGCCGAAAGTTTGTCTTGCTGCAAAACACTGGCTGTTAATGCAATGATTGGGGTGTTTTTCAATTTTTTTTGCTTTTCTAGTTCTCGTATTCTTATAGATGCTTCAATCCCATCACATTCCGGCATATGGATATCCATCAAAATCACATCAAAATCGTGTTGTTGGAAAGTTGCAATGGCCTCAAACCCGTTACTCGCTTTCGTAACAGTATGGTGATCTCTTGAGAGTAATAACGAGAGAAGCTCTGTGTTTTGTTCTATATCGTCAACGACTAATACTCTTAGCGCAGGCAATTGTGTGTGAAGGCCATCAAAATGATCAATTTTATTTTCATCACCCACCTTTAGAGGAAGCGAAAAATAAAAGCAGGTGCCTTTATTTAACTCACTGACTAAATTTATAGTCCCCCCCATAAGTTCAACTAATTGTTTACTTATGGTTGTACCAAGCCCTGTTCCACCAAAGCGACGTGTTGTAGTTCCGTCGGCTTGAACAAAAGGCTGAAAAATAGCGCTTACTCTGTCCGGTGCAATACCAATACCTGTGTCTTGTACTTCAAAAAATAAGTGCCCGTTTTGTGTCGTACTCACTGTTATGGTTATAGAGCCGCGCTCTGTAAACTTAATCGCGTTGCCAATCAGGTTGGTTAATATTTGTCTTAACCTGTCAGGATCGCCGTAGTAAGTGTTTTGCACTGACTCTTTAATAGTTAGATTGAGTATAAGATCTTTCTTTTTTGCCTCTAACCAAAAGGTTGAAATAATACTGTCTATAACGGGTTTAAGGCTAAAATGTACCGCTTCTATTGTTAGCTTGCCACGCTCTAATTTTGCTGAATCGAGTACTTCGTTAAGCAAGCGAAGTAGTGAACGGGCTGCATTATTAACAGTAACAAGATGCTTTTGCTGGTCATGATTTAGCGGTGTATCCATAAGCAAGTCGCTAAAACCTATAATTGAGTTCATAGGAGTGCGTATTTCGTGGCTCATATTAGCCATAAATGATTGCTTAGCTTGTGCGGCTTCTTCAGCTTGGAGTTTAGCTTTTTCGAGTTTGTCTTCGTATTCTTTACGCTCGGTGATATCAATAAGTACGCCGTCTATCCACTGAGCTTTATCTTGGTTATTATAATAAAAGCTACCTTGGTCTAATAGCCATAACACTTTGCCATTTCTGTGACGAATCCTATACTCGATAGAGTATTGACGTTTATCTTGGACTGCTTTTAATACTGCATCCATAACGGCTTGCTGATCTGTTTTTAGAATAAGATCATTAAACTCTAAGCAATGCTCAGTAAATTCATCTGATTGGTAACCTGTTAGCTCTAAAATACTTGGGCTTATAAATAACATACTCCAATTATCATCTAGCCTACATCTAAATACAGCACCTGGCATATTGTTTATTAAAGAACGGTATTTTTGCTCTTTTTCAACAAGGCTGCGTTGTAATTCGCGCTGTTCGGTCAAGTCGGTAATATAACCTACGTATAGAGGAGTTTGTCCGGGCTGGTTAACTTCGCCAATACCGATACGAATAGGGAAAAGATGACCTTCTTTATGCTTTGCAAAAATTTCACGGTTAACACCAAGAACCTTTTCAGAGTAAGTATTTTCAGCATTAGCAAGGTATTGATCGTGATGCTTTGCAATTTTATCATCCATTAACATTTTTATGTTTTTGTTTTTAACTTCTTGCTCTTGCCAGCCAAAAATATAAGTGGCGGAGGTATTAAAACTTAAAATAATTCCTGCATGGTCAATGGTGACTATTGCGTCAATTGCGGTTTCTAGAATGGCATTTAACCGAGACTCATCGGCAGACTTTTCCTCTAACAACATTTTATAGCGAACCATGCCATTTATAACGGCAACCACACTCGTAATTGCTATCGTTGCGGTTGCGACGGCTATTGCAACAAATGTAAGGCCTGCAGACGCATTAGCATCGTTAAATAGTAAAGGCGATGTTGCAACAAAGCGTGTTGCGGCCATGCCCATATAGTGCATTCCTGCAACAGCGAAGCCTAAAATAATTGCGCTTATGGTACGGCTTTGTAGCGCTGTTAATTTAGGGAAAACCTTAGTAAGGTTAAACCGGCTATACAGGGCGATAAATGATAAAGCGACGGCAACAAAGAGCGATAAAACAAAGGTAAGTGGGTCGTAGCGTAACAAAGGCGCCAACTCCATAGCGGCCATGCCGCTGTAATGCATTGTACCTATGCCAGCGCCTAATAATACAGAACATAAACCAAGTATTTTGAAGGTCGCTTTTTTGTTAATTAAAATAGATACAGCAAATTGGCAAGCAAAAAAAGCAGGGAGAAAAGATAAAATAGTTATTGTTGGGTCGTATTTGATATTTGTGCACAGAGAGAAGGCCAGCATACCGATAAAGTGCATACTCCAAATGCCTGCTGAAAATATTGCTGCGGCAGTGAATTTTGCTAAACGCCTATAATTATAAAATTTTGTTTCTTTTGCTAAATCAATGAGCCTAGTTGTAAAAAAAGAGGCGAATATCGCTATTAAAATAGATATAGATACTAAAAGTGGGTCATATACCCCGTTAATTATCAGGCTAGGGTCATGGTCTGTTACAAAAAACGCAGATAGCATATTGGCTCAAAAATTAGTCTTTAAGTGAGTAGTTTAATATAATTATCATATAAATAAATACTTAATTGACGAGTGCGGTATAAAAGGTGAGTTCGTTTCAATTTTTAACGTATAGTTTTCAAGTTATTATTTTTTATATTTATTTTAAGTAAAGTTAATAATTAAAATGAAAAATAAGCAGGGTAAAAACCAATAGCGTTGAAACGGGCCAAAGAATTAAATTAATGAGAGAAAGTAGTGTTTGATTATCAACTTAAAAAAAGTAAGCGCAGAAAGACAGTGGCTATAAAAATATATAATCAAACAGTAACCGTATTCGCACCTCATTATGTGCCGATAAAACAAATCGATAGTTGGTTACTCGAAAAGCAACATTGGATAGAAACACAATTAAAAAAGCAGCTTAATGTAATAGACACTAAACAGTACCCAATTGAGAAAAATAAAATAAAGATTTTTTCTGAGTCGGTTGAATTAATTTTTCGTGAAGGCCCATCATCTGACGTGAAAGAGCATAATAACGCGCTATATGTTACACACTCTAGTCGTGTAAAAAATTATAAAAATAAATATGAGAGTTTAATTAAACGCTATTTAGAAGAAAAGTTAGCGGCTTATGTGGAAATGCGTATTGCTTTTTATTGTGAAAAAATGGATGAGGTGTTGCCGAAAAAATTAACGTTAGCTGTTTACAAGCGTCGTTGGGGCAGTTGTAACAGTAAGCGAGAATTGTCGTTTAATTTACATTTAATAGGAGCACCTCATAGAATTATTGATTATGTAATAGTGCATGAGCTTGCTCATTTAAGGTATTTAAATCACAGTAAGCAATTTTGGGACAGAGTAGAGATTTTTTATCCAGACTATAATGTTGTGGTCAACTAATTCCGGACAGTAAATTAAGTTTTTCTTCTGCTATAGCAGGGGCAACCATTTGGTTGTGGCTATGTGGCCTGCGCCAGTTATAATAATTCATTAAATAATAGCTAATATCTTTTTCAGCTTCTTGGTAATTACTATAACCTAACGAAGGAACCCATTCCGTTTTTAAGCTTCTAAATAGGCGCTCCATCGGGGCATTATCCCAGCAATTTCCTCGGCGGCTCATACTTTGTTCTATACGGTAACGCCACAGCCTTTGTTGAAACCTTTTTGCGCTGTACTGACTGCCTTGGTCTGAATGAAACATAAGCCCAAGTGGCTTGCCTCGTTGCTCGTATGCTCTATCTAATGCTTTAATAACTAAGTCAGTATCAGGCTTATCTGACATTGCCCAGCCAACCACACGACGAGCAAATAAGTCGATAATAACAGCTAGATAAGACCATTTATTACCTGTCCAAATATACGTAATATCCCCACACCAAACTTGGTTTGGGCCATCAACGTCAAACTCACGGTTAAGTATGTTTGGAATATCTAGCCGCTCCACCGTCGCTAATTTATATGAATGAGGCCCTGGTTGTTTGCATACCAATCCCAAGTCACGCATGATGCGGCGTACCTTA